>CAYYZZ010000114.1:0-8084 GCA_964476235.1 uncultured Streptomycetaceae bacterium
AGGACGACGAGATCAGGGCGCTCGCGCACTTCCTGTCCCGGAGCCGCTAACGAAGCTGTGCGGCCCCTTTTACCCGTATCTCGTCGCCCGTCACCGCTCTCGGGATTGCAGTTGAAGCCAAAAAAATCCCCTCGAAACAGGGTGCGGGATAGGGTTTGCCTCGCTCTGGCGGTAGGAATAGATTGCGCGGTAATTGGCCGCTAAATCCGCTCAATGCCCGCTCGGAACGCGGTCCTCTCCCGGGGAGGGAGAAGCCAGCATGAACCTAAGGCCCGTTACGCGCAGTCTGCGACCTCTTCCGCACTTGCTCCCGGCGCGCGGGCTCAGCGAACCGGGATCAAGGCTGGACTGAATTTCCTATCGTTTTGCTTGCCTAGTTGAAGATGAGATAGATGATCACCAGCACGAACACCGGAACGCCAAGCAACCATCCTATTAAATATTTACCCACGATAGGTCTCCTTCGCAAAAGCTGTTGATCGAGCGGCTGGCACTCACAAAGGCTACGATAGGAATCATCTGCCGTATGTACGTTGCCGCACGGAGCGTGTCTGGCGAGTGCGGAATAATTGGCATATGGTGCCCCGCTCCGTGAAGTGGACTGGCTGTTTTTTGCTCGCGCTCGTACTGGCGATTGCGTTATTTGTGGCGTTTTTCGACTGGAACTGGCTGCGCGGCCCGATCGCGCGCAAGGCCACCGAAAAGACCGGCCGCGAGTTCGCCATCAACGGCGATCTGACCGCCAAGCTCCACTGGCCGCTGCCGCGCTTGCGCGCCGAAGGCGTCACCTTCGCGAATCCGCCGTGGGCCAAGGAACCGCAGATGCTCGCCGCGGATGCGGCTGAAGTAACGATCGATTTGTCCGAGCTTTTCAGCGGGCGCGTTACTCTGGCGGAAGTGCATCTTGACCGCGCGGTCGTGTTTCTGGAGAAGAGCGTCGATGGCCGCAAAAACTGGCTGCTCGATAGCGAGCAGCGGGACGAGGATGCCCGCCTCGGCATTGGCCTGCTGACGCTCGACCACGGCAAACTCGGCTACGACGATCCCAATGAGAAGACCAGCATCCGCTCGGAAATCTCCACCTCCGAGGCGCGGGCAGACGGGACGCCCGCCGGGGGCGTTATATTCAGCGCCCAGGGACGTTACAAGGGTCTTGCGCTCAAGGCGCGCGGCAACGGCGGGCCGGTGCTCGCGCTGCGCGACGAGAGCACGCCGTACCCGCTGAAAATCGACGCGACGATAGGCGCCACCGGCGTGCGGGCCGACGGCACCATCACCAGCCTGCTCAAGTTCTCCGCGATCGACATGCGGGTCGCCCTGCGCGGCGGCAATCTCGAGGACCTATTTCCGCTTATCGGCATCGTGCTGCCGGCCACGCCTCCCTATTCCGCCGAGGGCCACTTGATCCATAACGCGCAGACGTGGCGTTACGAGAAGTTCTCGGGCCGCATCGGCGTGAGCGACATTGCAGGTACGTTGCAGGTCGATACCGGCGGCGCGCGGCCGTTCATGCACGGCGAACTGGTTTCCAAACTGCTCGATCTGGACGACCTCGGACCATTGATCGGCGCGCGGCCAGGCAGCGTCGAGAAGGCCGCCAAAGAGCCCGCGCCGCAGGCCGACCGGCCCGCAGCTACTGCCACGGCCAAAGCCCGCGTGCTGCCCGACGTACCGTTCAAGACCGACCGCTGGGACACTGTGGACGCGGACGTAAAGCTCAGCGCGAAGACCATCCGCCGCGCCAAGGAGCTGCCGCTCGAAAACCTCGTTACTCACCTGAAGCTGCGGGACTCGGTGCTGACGCTGGATCCGCTCAATTTCGGCGTGGCAGGCGGCGATCTGGTCGCCGCGATTGTGCTCGACGGGCAGAAGGATCCGATTCGCGCGCGCGCGAAAGTGCAGGCGAAAAAACTTCACCTGAACAAGCTGTTCCCCACGGTCGACCTGTCCAAGACGAGCGTCGGTCAGATCGACGGCACGTTCGAGCTCGCCGGAAGAGGCAATTCCGTCGCGCACATGCTCGCAACCGCCGACGGCAAGGTCGGCCTCGTCATCGCCGGCGGCGAGATCAGCAACCAGATGATGGAGATCGTGGGCCTCGACTTGTGGGAATGGTTCGGTTTCAAGGTAAAGGGCGACCAACCCACCACTATTCGATGCGGTGTGGCCGACTTCGGCGTCAAAAGCGGCGTCATGCAGGTCAATGCGCTGGTGCTCGATACCGAGGATACCAACGTCAGCGGTTCCGGCAGCATTGATCTCAGGCAGGAAACGCTCGCACTGACGCTCAACCCACAGCCCAAGGACAAAAGCCCGATCTCGCTGCGCGGCCCCATTCATATCCGCGGCACGCTGGCCAAACCCGCCGTGCAAATCGGCAAGGGCCGGATTGCCGCACGCGGGCTGGGCGCAATCGCGCTCGCCATCATCAATCCGCTGCTTGCGATTATTCCGCTCATCGAAACCGGCCCGGGCCTGGATAGCGATTGCGGGCAGCTCATCCGGGCGGCGCAGGAACCGGCGCGCCCCCCCAAGCCTAGCGGGCGCACGCGCGCAGCCGCGCCATGAAGAGCGAGTCAACGTATATCGATGCAGTATCGTTAGCCAGCGTCCGCATCAGCAGAATCAAAAAAATGTTCCCCTGAAGGAAGTGCGTCGCGGCGTATATGAAGGCAGTTATACGATACGCCGGCTCGATCATTTTCCAGCCGCGGTGAGCCTACTCGCAACACTCGAAGCCAGCGGCCAAGCGGTGGGCACCCGCCTGAACCAGGTTTTGCTTACCGATGCACGACCGCCGGTGATCAAGAACGTTGCACCGCAGAACGGCGAGACGATCGTTGCGCGCGGATGCAAACGGCAACTTCGCGTTCAGCTTCCAACCGCAGTTTGCGGTGCCCGGCACGCGTTATGAAATAGCCATTCGTGCGGCCAAAGCCGGCCTGACCAAGGACATGCAACTCGTGCTGTTCCAGCAAAGATAAAATTTTCCCCACCCCTGCTTTTCAATGCCGTTCTCGGCCGCATGACCGTGCGCCATGCGCCGCCGCCAGGTATCCAGAAGCACGACCGCGATGGCTAGCACGACGGGCCCGAGCACGACCCCCGCGACGCCGAAGACCGTCAGTCCTCCCAACACGGCGATAAAAACCGGAACCGTATGCAAGAAACAATTCCCGCTGTTTCCAAGTCGCGGCGGCCTCATCGCGCGCCTTCGCCGGTTGAGCTGCGGGCCCGGACGCTGCGCGCGGCCTCGGCACAGAAGGCCGCGAGCTCATCGAGCACGGCACGCGCGGCTTCATTGGCGGCGATGACTCCTCCGTAAGGATCCTCGCTGGGGGCGGCGGCGACAGCCTCGAACTCGCGCGACCCGAGCACCCGGCGGGTGGCGATGTCGACCAGGTAGGCACGCAGGGTGAAGCGAACGCGGCTGGGGTTGCTTAAGAACTCGTGCTGCAGACGCATGACTTCGGTGTCGAGCCGCATGTCGCCTGCCACGGTGCTCGGCGTTTGCACGACTGCGCGAAACGCTGCGCTGCGTTCGATGGCGGCGACGATCAGCGGTGCGAGCATGCGCGCCGGCGTATCGACCCATTCGTTGTACGCATAGTGTTCGAGAGCGTGCGCTTGGCGCAAGTAGATGATGCGCTGGCTATCAAAACCCGCCGCCGCGCGCGGCGGGCTTACGACGAGCGTCGGCGCTGCGGACGACGCCATGACCGGCGTCCGCGCCACGGCCTCTTTCGCGGCCAGCGCGCCATCGAGTGCAAAAAAATTGGGACGCGGCGTCTCGGCCGGATTGAGCGCGCCGCAGCCGCAAACCAGCAATAGCAGAAATCCGGCGGCGCCGAGTCTGCGCCAGCGTGTAAGCGATGCCCTGCGCATGATCCTTTTCATCCGACTACTGAGTATTTCGGAAATGGTTGACACACCATTTCCGCTCGACGTTCCCCTCTCCCCCGGGAGAGGGGTTAGGGGTGAGGGCCGGGCGACAATAATCATTACATAGAGCCCGGTTATCATTCGCCCGGGCCCGGCTGCAGCGGCCTGCGGCCGAAAAGAAGCCCCCCGGGACTGCGCTCAATATGTTCGCTGAGGCGCCGCACCGAAGCCGTGAGGACGCTCACTTCGCCGAGCAGATGTTCGAGCTCAGGCAAAGTTTGCGCGGTGAAACGCTTTACGTCGGGTCCCAGCGTATCGATGGTCTTGCCCGCACTTGCGCTTGCGCGTGCCGCCTCCTGCGCCATGACTTCGACCGCGTCGGCGCTCCGGCCGACACGGTCGATAACCGGTCCGAGCTGCGCCGCCACGCGGGCGCCGTTGTCGAAGGTCCGCGCCGCGCTGGCGATACCGGCGTCGATCGTGTCCTTGCGCGCCGCGAAGGTGCGCGCGACAGTGGACAGGTCCGCCAGCGCGCTTTTGAACGCGAGCTGGTTCTCCTCGCTGAGGATGGCACTGACGTTGGCCGAAGTCCGGTCGAGATTGGCCAGCACCGTGGTGAGGATGTTCTCCAGGCGGGCAGCGAGCGATGACTTGGTGCGGATCACCGGGTATTCTTCGTCTGCAGCCGCGCGTAACGGCGGCGAGTCCTTGCTGCCGCCGCTGAGCTCGACATGCGCTATGCCGGTCAGACCTTGCGTTTTTAGCACCGCCTCGGTGTCCTCCTTGATCGGCGTGCCGCGTTCGATCGCGAACGTGAGCCGCACCTGCTCGGGATTGTCGCGATCCAGCGCAATGTCCCGCACCTTGCCGACGTCGACGCCGCGGTATTTGACCGGAGCGTTGAGATTGAGTCCCGACACCGATTCGTCGACCAGCGCCAGATAAAAGTCGTACTTTCTCTGGAAGCTGCCGCCGCTAGTAAGCCATAGCACGCCGGCGACGAACGCGGCGCCGAGGACGAGCACGAAGAGCCCGACCGCGGCGTAGTTCACTTTGGTTTCCATGCCTGCTCCGTCTTGTCTTGCTGCGCCTGCTGTTGTCCCGCGCGGCCGCGCGGACCTTCGAAATACTCCCGAATCGCGGGATGGTCAAGATGCGCGAGCTCGGACATCGAGCCGACACCCTGCACTTTGCCTTCGGCGAGTACCGCGACGCGGTCGGCCACCTGACACAAAAGATCGAGATCGTGCGTGATCATGACGATAGTCAGCCCGAACAGGTCGCGCAGCTTCAGCACCAGCTCGTCGACGCCGCTCGCGCTCACAGGGTCGAGGCCGGCCGTCGGCTCATCGAGGAACAGGAGCTCGGGATCGAGCGCGAGCGCGCGCGCGAGCGATGCGCGCTTGAGCATGCCGCCGCTCAACTCGCCCGGATACTGCGCCCCGGTCTCGGGTTGAAGCCCGGTCAAAGCGAGCTTCCACGCCGCGATCTCATCGATCAACGCATCGCCGAGATCGGTGTGCTCGCGCAACGGCAGGCCGATATTCTCGCGCACGCTGAGCGAGCTGAACAGGCCGCCGTGCTGGAACATCACCCCCAGGCGCTGGCGCAGCACGCGCGCATCCTCTTCCTCGAGCGCATGAACGTCGGCGCCGAGCACCCGGATCGTGCCGGAGTCCGGGCGCTGCAGCAGTATCATTTCGCGCAGCAGCGTCGACTTGCCGGAGCCGCTGCCGCCGGCGAGCGCGAAGATCTCCGCGCGCCGCACTTCGAAGTCGATACCGGCATGCACGACGTGAGCGCCGAAACGCGTCGATACGTTGTGAACCTCGATGACCGGCGCGCCGTTTTGCACGTCAGATGTCCAGCATGCTGAACAATATCGAGAACAGCGCGTCGGCCACGATCACCAGGAAGATCGCCTGCACGACGCTGCGTGTGGTCTGGCGGCCGACGCTATCCGGACCGCCGTGCGTGCGGAAGCCCTGAAAACACCCGATCACCGCGATGATGACCGCGAACACCGGTGTCTTGCCGAGGCCGACCAGATACGTGGAGATATCGACGGCATTGACCAAGCGGTCCAGAAACTCCTCGAACCCGACGCCGAGCTGCGCGCGCGCCATGATCATGCCGCCGAACACGCCGAGCACGTCGGCGTATACCGTCAACAGCGGCAACGCGATCAGCAGCGCGAGGATCTTCGGCAGCACCAGCAGATCGAGCGGCGCGATACCAATCGTGCGCAAGGCGTCGATCTCCTCGGTCACGGCCATGGTGCCGATCTGCGCGGCGTAGGCCGAGCCCGAGCGTCCCGCAACGATGATGGCCGTGATGAGCGGTGCGAACTCGCGCAGCATCGACAATCCCACCAGATCGGCCACGAAAATGTTGGCGCCATAGCGCCTGAGCTGGTCGGCGCCCTGGTAGGCGACCACGATGCCCAGCAGAAAGGACAGCAGGCCGACGATCGGCAGCGCGCTGAACCCGGCGCTTTGGATATTGTGCAGAATCGGGCGCCAGCGCAGCCGCGCAGGATGCGCAACACTTGCTGCCAGCGCGAGCGCGCTTTCGCCAACAAAGCTGAGCAGCGCGTAAACCTCCTGCATTGCCTCCGCGGCGCTGCGGCCAACGCGCTCGAGCGCCCCCGGGCGCGGAGTCGGAGGGGGCGTGTGCGCTGCCGGTTGCTGCGCGATGAGATCCAGCAGCTTGGTGAATGGGGGGCGCCAGCCGCGCAGGTTCAACGCAGCGCCCTCGCCGCGCAGCCGCTGCAGCAGCCGCTGCAGCAGCCACACCCCGGCGGTGTCGAGCGCTTCTACCCGCGTGCCGTCGACAACGATCTGCGGCTGGCGGGAAACGACCAGCGCGTCGAGCTGCCGTTCGAGAGTGCCAATTCCGCGCGCGGTCCAGGACCCGGACAGCACGAGTTCCTGCGGGTTCGGTTGCGCGATGGCGGCGGGTGTCGCCGGGGCTGCCGTCGTGACGGCCTGGTCGCTCGAAGTCGTGCCGGAAGCTTGAAGATCGGATACCACGTCAGCTCCAGGGTTACGGGCGATATCCCGCCATGATGAAATCGAATCAAGATTAGGCCATCGCTACCGCCCAGTATGTGCGCCAGCGCACGGAGTGCCTCAGGGGTCGCGGTCGGCAGGGTAGGCCGACCACGGACAAAAAAAGGGGGCGCCCGCCTACCAGAGTTTCCGCCCTTAGCATAGAGCGCATTCCGCGGTGACGGTGATAATCGGTACACATTGATCGACGACGTGCGCAAAAGGGTGGGGATACTGTCCTCCACGCTGCAGGACGTGCGCTTCGGCCGCGAGCTCGAGCTCGACGCGCTGGTGAACGCCGTAATCGACGTCGGCCGCCTCACCCGCGTCGCGACGCCGTACCTGGAAGCCGCCTCGGCCTGCGCCGGGCTGCTCAACCGGCGCATCGTTGACGACGGTGTGGCGTTCGCCCCCACCGCAGTCAAGAAAGCGTGAGTCGTGAGTCGACCGCCGGGGTACGGGAAAAAGCTTGCCGCGCTCTGGCGGTTGGAATAGATTGATCCGTAATTGACCGCTAATCCCGCTCGAAACTCGCCCGGATCGCGGTCCTCTCCCGGGGAGGGGGAAGCCAGCATGAACATAAGGCCCGATATGCGCAGTTTGCGACCTCTTTCGCACTTGCTCCCGGCGCGCGGGCTCGGCGAACACGAATCAAGGCTGGATTGAATTTCCTATCGTTCGCCTATGAAATGAAGGGAGGTAGCCATGTCCAAGTACGCGTTTATCCCGTCTCGCAGCATGCCCGTGCTGTTCACGTTCCTCGTCGGCTGCGCCTTTTCGGGAGCCGCGGCTGCGGAAGCTCGCGTAAGCGAGACCTACGGCCAGTTGCCACTGCACTTCGAGGCGAATCGGGGCCAGACGCACCAGGACGTACGGTTCCTCTCGCGCGGTTCCGGCTACAGCCTCTTTTTGACGGCCGGCGAGGCCGTCCTCGTGCTTGCAAGGCCGAACCCGGATGGAAAACGGGACTCGCGCAAGATGCAAGCACGGCCCGACGCGCAGGCGCAAGTGATGCCGGTCGTCCTGCGCATGGCGATCGTGGACGCAGATCCCAAGACGCTCGTGAGCGGGCTTGAGGAACTCCCCGGAAAGGCGAACTACTTCATCGGCAGCGATCCGGCAAAGTGGCGCACCAATGTCCCGACCTACGCG
>CAYYZZ010000115.1:0-8078 GCA_964476235.1 uncultured Streptomycetaceae bacterium
TTGATTCACGACCTTCCATTCAGAGAATTTATATAAAGGCGCGTTGGAGCGTCGAAAGCCTTCGACACAGTTAAGCTGGACGCCGTTCAGGTCATAATCGATACTCATATGGCGCCCCTTAAATTCTTCGCACCAGAAATAACCCGGAGGCACAGCGATGGAATCTGCCGGCGTCAACCACTTAACCTCGGCGCCGACGCCCATTCCGTAGAGATTCATGACGGGCCTTACAACGTAGAAATCAGCTTTCGGCACGGGAACGCAACCTGGACCGCATAGATAGTTGAATTTCTTGCTCAACAATAATTTGTCAAAAATCCAAAGATCATCCGGATGGCAATTCTTCCACGCGCGAACCTCTGGATCTTCAGTCATGATGATCTCGTCCCCGAGCTTGGCGATCCGCTCTGCGGTGGCTTCATGCGAAGCGTTCTCCGAAGCAAAACGATAGGAAATTCAATCCAGCCTTGATCCCGATTCGCTGAGACCGCGCGCCGGGAGAGAGTGCGGAAATCGCCGCAGCATGCGTATAACGGGCCTTAAGGAGTAAGTAGGGTCAGACTCGATTGTTTTAGATGGCGCGCATCGCGGCTCGCGCTGAACGTCCGAAAATCGAGTCTGACCCTGTTTCTTGCTATTTCTTACGCGTCAGTCCATTCCCACCTTCAATATCGTTTCCAGGGCCTTGTCGGACTTGCCGTCGCCGGACTTGCGCGCTTTGGTCGAGCGCTTCCGCGCACTGCCTGCGCTTTTACGTCCCGCGGATTTCTTCGGCTGTTTCCTGCCGGATTTCCTGACAGCTCGCTTCTTGGCCATGCGCGCCTCCAGAGTATCGGTTGTCCATGAATGGTGCGCGCCAGCATAGCCTGAAAAGTTCGCGGTATCCACATGTCATTTCGATTTGTCGCCCTGTTCCATCAGCGGCGTCCTGGTGTCGCTCATCACCGTCTGCGGATGACCTAGCATCGACTTTCCGCACTGTGGGGACCCGCAAAGAGAAGAAATAGGGTCAGACTGAGCTAACCCTAGTTGTACGGACACTTCAATAGGTGACAATGATGAAGGAGGTGTCCGATGGCAGGCAAGCGGGAAATCAAGATCAATCCGGAGCGGTAGCGTTTCACCCGCGAGTTCAAGCTGGAGGCGGTGAGGCTTTTGATCTTGCGGTGACCCGCTGCGCGGGAAACCCATCACCCATCATTCGTCACGATTTTCCTACTTGGGATCTGGCTGCTTGGTCACGGCGCCTGACGGATCGCGGATGGCGCCATCGGCCGGGCCGCCGCCCGCACGGTCCATGCCCGGCGGCGTATTGCCACGCGGCTTGTCCTTGTCGATATCAGGGTTAGCCGCGGGCGCCATGCTGGAGCCGGAGCTCGAGCCGGGTTCAGGCGCAGGGTTGGATGCCGGGATCGAGGCCGGAGCCGGAGGCGGGTAGCGATCTGCTGCAGCGCGGTCTTCCGCACATCCGGCCACGAAAGCCCATGCCGGAACCAGTAACCCCACCGCAAACAGACGTTTCCACATGACCGCGGCCTCCACAGCCTAGATTAGCATCATCAAAGGGGCCAGGCTCGATTAATGCGAAATAAAACGAGCCTGGCCCCTTTAGTTTCATTAGCATGCCTCAATATGCGCGGTGACACCCTCAGGCAGTGGTTTGACACCTTTACCGGCGTCGCCGTCTCTACAATGACGAAAGATGGCCCTGACAGTAATGATGGGTGGGTTGAGCACAGGGAATACAGAAAGATTATCGAGCAGCGAGGCGCGTTCAAGATCAACGGGGTTCCGTATGACCCAAATTCCCACAGGTTCGACCTTGAGCGAATTATTCTGTCCTTCGGCAGGGCGCTGTGCCGCCTTAAGGTCTTGCAAAGGCGTGACCGGGTATCCAACGACGGGCCGCATATAGAATTTAAGCCTACGAAACTTGGACGGCACCTGATGAAGTTAGGCTACGGTCCGCATGCCGAATTCCGTCAGAAAGCTTTTTTCTTCTTGGGTGATGTCTACCTCACCATTTTGAACAAGTGGAAAGCTTACGCTGTAGCGGTCGGCGTAATCATGACGATCGCCCACACCATAAGTTTGATTTGGATAACGATTGGTTGGTATGAGCGGGTCGTCACGACCATACTAATTTCAATCATCGTTCTCCCGCTTGTCTGGCTATACGAAAAATTGGGAAGTGCAGATTGATTCTGGTGGGGTAGACGTGTGAGCTTAAGCAAGGATAAATGGGGTCAGTGTAACTTTTCCGCCGCTGAAAACTTACACTGACCCTATTTATTCTGTTGCTTCCCTGAACGCCGCGATCGGCCGTACCCTGGCGATGCCCGATATCCGTGAGCGGCTGCTCAATGCCGGATCGGAACCCGCGCCAAGCAGTCCCGAAGAACTTGCAACACGGTACGCCGACTGGGTGGAGCGGTTCGGCAGGATTGCGAAGCAGGCCGGGATCAAACCGCAATAGTCTGGCCACCTCGACGCAGTTCCCTCGCGGGGGCCTGGACTAAAGGATAAATGGGGTCAGTGTAACTTTTCCGCCGTTGAAAACTTACATTGACCCCATTTATTCCTCACCGGCTCATTCCGAGGTGCCAACGATGGCGGAGGCAGCGCTGCCGGGCTACGACATGCCGGCATGGCGAAGTATCATGGGACCGGCCGGGATGCGCCGTGACATCGTTGCTTCCCTGAACGCCGCGATCGGCCGTACCCTGGCGATGCCCGATATCCGTGAGCGGCTGCTCAATGCCGGATCGGAACCCGCGCCAAGCAGTCCCGAAGAACTTGCAACACGGTACGCCGACTGGGTGGAGCGGTTCGGCAGGATTGCGAAGCAGGCCGGGATCAAACCGCAATAGTCTGGCCACCTCGACGCAGTTCCCTCGCGGGGGCCTGGACTACGCGGGTCCTTTTTTCAGGGCTTCCGCACTGACCGTCTTCACGCTTTGCTTCCTCAGCTTCTTCGCTCGCTTCGCTATCCCCGCGAGCAGCTTCTTGCCTCTTTTTTTCCTGCGCCTGGTCGTCAGCATCTTAGAGTGACTCAATGGGGCCTCCGGTCGATGACCTGTTGAATTGCACGTTAGTTTGACCCGTTTTTGCGTTCTTGGCCAAACCATGTCGGCCGGTTCGCGACATGGCAGAGAGCGGCCCGGAGCAGACATTCCCGCTAACTGGTAATCCGGAGTCTTGGTTCGAGCTCTGGTCGGGCAGCCAGTCCAGTGCGGAACTGGGTACTGATTTGACGCTGTTTGTCCTTAATATGCGGGCGTATTATTGCTAAAGATGTATCCATCGCCTTGGCGGCGGCTTCAGCGCCGGGCGTGTTTTCAGAGGCAAAGGGAGGGGATATGAATACGAGACGTTATTCCGCGAGATCACCGTTTGCTCCGTTAAAGATAAGTCTCAGCGCTTTGTGCTTGGCTTTTTTGGTTGGTTGTGCAGGGATTCAGCCTGCGGGGGAGCCGGGAACGGGGAGATTTGAAATCGGTTTGATCGGCGACCAGCAATACAACCCCGAGTCCGATACAAAGTTTCCGCACATCATGGCTGAGGTGAACCGGTCAGATCTCGCGTTCGTGGTCCACGTCGGAGATTTCAAGGGAGGGGTAGCTCCTCCGTGCGATGACGTGCTCTTCAAACAACGCAATGAACAGTTTGACGCTTCGAGACACCCCTTCATTTATACCCCTGGCGACAATGACTGGACTGACTGCCATGATCCGAAGGCCGGCGGCTACGATCCGGTGGAGAGGCTGGTGAAGCTCCGCGATATCTTTTTTCAGGGCAACCAGAGCCTTGGGCAGC
Source organism: uncultured Streptomycetaceae bacterium (assembly GCA_964476235.1). Lineage (GTDB taxonomy): Bacteria > Pseudomonadota > Gammaproteobacteria > Burkholderiales > SG8-41 > SG8-41. Next base: position 3,817 of record CAYYZZ010000115.1, read on the forward strand.
GAAAACTGACGGTGAAGCGCCAGAGCGATAGCCCTCAGTTCTCGAAGTTCCGGGAAAACGTGCGATGGACGTACGGGAATGTTTTGTTCATCACACTTCATATGGTGGGTTCGAACAATAATCTGGGGCGGGTGCCTGAGGCGGACGCCGAGTACCGCCAGCGCAACGCCGCTAATCTCGCGTGGCTCAAGGAGGCATTCGATGTGGCAAGGCGGGAGGGCAGCAGGGCGGTGGCCATCTTCATGCAGGCCAATCCCCGTTTTGAATTCAGAGTACCGTCCAGGCGGGTGGGGCTTTTGGGAGTATCCCCTCCACCGAAAAAGCCATCCGGGTTTACGGACTTCATGTCTGCCCTTGAGGCTGAGGTCCTGGCTTTTGGGAAGACGGTAGTTTTGTTACACGGCGACACCCATTATTTCCGCGTCGACAAACCCCTGTTCAGGACCAACGAAGCGGGCCCCGGAAACTTCGGCCGCCAGATTGAAAACTTCACGCGGGTGGAAACCTTTGGCTTTCCCGAGGCGCACTGGGTCCGGGTCATAGTCGATCTCAACGACCCCCACGTGTTCACTTTCAAAGAACAGATCGTCGACAAGAACCGGTTCGGAAAGCCTTAGACGATCAAGCCCAAGGATCGCTTCCGTGGAATGACGTACCCTGGCCGGATAAACGCCACCGCGCGGAAAATGGGCTCACGCTATGCCCTGTTGATCCAACGAGAAGCCGTCTGTGCCAATATAATGTGAGTTAAAGCGGAGAAACAGATTCTATTCACTTAAAGTGATTCATTGCCTTTTTCTACGAGAGTAATCTCATCTTCATCGAATATCACGCCAACTCGTTTATTGCCAAAATCCACAGAGTAAGCATTCTTGCCGCGCGGGCCTCGTGGAAAGATGTATTTGATGATGCCTTCGCCGCGAAGCGTTCTTACTGTGTCTCGAATACCATACGCTGCGCGTTTAGGTTTATGTTTTACGATCCTCATAGTTGACAGCCCCACTCCCGCCAAGCCGCTATTGTAAGCCGTTGTCATTCCCCTACCCGCTCAATACATTAAGCCGGAGAGGGTGTTGAGGCAATCCCGCCTTTGGGGGGTGTGACGGTCCGCTTTTGGCCGGTTCGCGACACGGCGGTAAGCGACCCATTCCGGACGTTCAAGTTCTTCTAGAGTCTCAACGTCCTGGTGAACGGCAGGCCAGCGCGATGGCGCATGACGCAACGGCGCTGGCGGCCCGTCCGTTCCAGCTAGAGTTTACCCCCGCACTGCGCGACCCATCGAGGCGCTCGCCCCGTGGCAGGAACACCACGTCCTAGCGTGCGCGAACAGGCCAGTCACTGATGAACCCGTCGCGGTTCGGCATCTTCACCTGCGGCAGCGTCTGCGCGTTCATCTGCGCGTCCTCGCCGACGATACCGTTGAGGAAGAGCACATAGGCGGTCACCGCATAGACCTCGTCGTCGCTGAGCGAGAGCGGGTTGGCGATGGGCATGGCGCGCCGCGTGTAATCGAACAGCGTCGTCGCGTATGGCCAGTAGCTGCCCACTGTGCGCAGCGGTGTCTTTGACGCGAGCGAGCCCACGCCGCCGACAAGCACATCGGCGGGCTTGCCCACGCCCTTCGCGCCGTGGCAAGCCAGGCACTTCTGCTCGTACACCTGCAGGCCTTGGCGCGCGGTGCCGCCGCCCTTGGGAAGACCGGCGCCACTCGGCGGAATGCTGATGTCCCAGCGCGCGATTTCCGCCGCGCCCACCGGCGAGCCGAATGCGGGTGCCTTAACCGGCGCGGATGTTGGTTGCGCGGCGCAGGCCGAGAGCGCCGCAGCCGCGGCAACTATCAGGCGTTTAGGCGTAAACATTTTTCACGCTCCCGTCCGCATCCACGGACCAGCTGACGATCGAGTTGTTGTGGAAGCGATTGTCCGGCGCGTAGCGCGCCTGCCACTCCTTGCGCGGCGGCTGAACATTGCCCTTTTCGTCGGTGGCGCGGCTTTGCAGGACCGCCGGCTGACCCCTCCATTCCCAGGGCAGGCGGAAGCGCACCAGGGCTTTCGAACGCTCCTCGCCCTGGAGAACGGCATCGCTCCAGGCCGCGCCCCCGTCGGTGGAGACTTCGACGCGCCGGACGCGCCCCGCGCCGCTCCAGGCGATGCCGGAAATTTCGTAAAAGCCCGGGCGCGACAACGTCATGGTTGAAGACGGTCTGGTGATCACCGACTTCACGCCCATCTCGAAGGTGAACTGAAGCGCCCTGCCGTCGGGCAGGAGGTCGGTGTACTTCGAGGTTTCGTCCTTGGTATGCGTCGGCCCCTCGGTCGCCTTCAGGCGCCGCAGCCATTTCACGCTCATGTTGCCTTCCCATCCCGGCAACAGCAGGCGCACGGGGTAGCCCTGTTCGGGGCGCAGGCGCTCGCCGTTCTGGTAGAGCGCGATGAGCGCGTCATCGAGCGCCTTCTCGAGCGGGATGCTGCGGCTCATGTGCGCCGAATCGGCGCCCTCGGCGAGCAGCCACTTTGCCTGCGGCAGCAGGCCCGCCTCCTCGAGCAGCATGCGCAGCGGAACGCCGGTCCACTCGCTGCAGCCGATATTGCCATGGAGCGCCCCCGCGGGAACCTGCGCGGGCTTCGGCACCAGGTTGCGGTTGCTGTTGCCGGAGCACTCCAAGAAATAAGTGCGCGTGGTCATCGGGTAGCGCCACAGCGCATCCATGGAAAACATGAGCGGCCGGGACACCAGCCCGTGCAGCAGCAACTGGTGCTGCTTCGGATCGATGTCGGGCGTGCCGCTGTGGTTGCGGATATTGTGCAGCCCGCTCGGAGTGATGATGCCTTCCAGCGACTCGATCGGCGCCAGCGCTGCGCCCGAACCCGGGGCGAGATCGCCGTACGGGCGACCGATGTGCCGCATCACCGGCTGCTCGAAGCGTGAGGGCTGGCCGTAACCGGTGAACGCCGTCCCGTAGACGCGCTCCCAGGGGTGGCCGGCGAGACCTTGCGCGGCGGCGCCCTGCGCAAGCCCGGCCGATGCGGCGCCAGTAACGAGCGCCGCGCCTTGTTTCAGGAATCCACGACGGCTGTCCGCGACTGCGTTGTCAGGCTTAGTGTCGGGTTTGTCGTGCTTCTCTTTCTTATTGCGCATGGCCCCTCCCCAGGTTGGCAACAGCATGAGTTCTCTGCCCGGCCCCCTTTATACACCAGCCACGGCTGTATTCAAATGCTACTGGCGCTTGTGCGCTTCATCCGCGCGGGTGCAGGCCAAGCTGCGTTCGGGGTTTGGGTTTTGGTGGTTCGTGGAGACGTGCGCTGCCAAGCGGCATCAAAGTGAAGGCTCCTGAATGACGGCTTCTGGCCGTTTTCAGCCGTTAACAGAAGCGACTGAGCAGATTGTGGTACGTGATTCGACATCCACCACCCCGGCACTGCGTGCCACCCCTCCTCGGACAGGAGGGGAAAATCATCTTGTAGGCGCTCTTGGCGGCCTTCATGCCCCCTACGTCGAAGCTTTTCCGTCACCCGTATCTCGTCACCCTGCGGCCTCCGAAATGAGCCCGCAAAATTCCGGTAAATCGTAGCGGCCGCTCTGCGCGCCACCGGGGGTCACATCCCCGAACAAGTTCGGGGCCCCTGTTCCGCCCCTCGACGCGCCCCGTCACCCGTACCTCGTCACCGTTTCTTGAATTGCGCAGCAAGATCAGGCTCGAACTCTCCGTCGATCAGCACGTAGAGCATGCGGACCGTCTTGCCCGAACGGTTGCTCCAGGCGTGATTGGTGCCGCGCTGAATGACGACGTCGCCTGCCTTGAGATTCACGTCGCCTTCATCGAGCAGCAGCGTGATTTCACCCTCGAGGACCACCGCGTAATCCACCGTCTCGGTGCGGTGCATCAGCGGATGGCGCCCGCCGCGCCCCCAGGTCGAGGCGTCCTCGGCGCCGCTCGCCCGGAACGCCTCGCGCGCCTGCTCCGGCGTGAGATTGCGGACCGCTTCCGTTTCCGGCGGGACTTCCGAGATGCGAAAGACCGTGCCCATCGGGGCCGGGTGCAGCTGGCGCGGCCCCGCCGTGGGCTCGGGCTCGTTCCCGGCGATGGCCACCGGCATGGCGCCCGTCTTCCAGATCTCGTGGGAGAGCTGGCCTGCGCGCATCGGGTTGCTGTGGACCACCGGCACCGGGCCGTCCGACAGGACGACCGCCTTGCCGTTCTTGTCGTGGCCCGTGACCACGCGTCTGACTGGTCCCATGAATATCCTCGCTGTGGATGGATG
>CAYYZZ010000116.1:0-8014 GCA_964476235.1 uncultured Streptomycetaceae bacterium
ATCCTTCAATAGCGTGTCCAGCTTGTCGGGCGTCATCGCGCAGCACATGCGCTTGTTGTTGAGGAGCAGCACCGGCGCATCGCCGCACGCCCCCAGGCACTCGCCTTCCTTGAGCGTGACCATTCCGTCGGGCGTGGTTTCGTTGAAGCCGACACCGAGTTTCTTCTTGAGATGCGCCGCGGCGGCGTTCGCCCCTTGCAGCGCGCACGGCAGGTTGGTGCAGATCGTGATCTTGTATTTGCCGACTGGCTTGACATCGTACATGGAATAGAACGACGCGACCTCGTAGACCGCGATCGGCGGCATGCCAAGGTAGCCGGCGACGAAGTCCATGGTCTCGGTCGGGAGCCAGCCCTTTTCGTCCTGCGCGATGGTAAGCGCCGCCATCACCGCCGACTGCCTCTGGTCGGGCGGGTACTTGGCCATCGCCCGGTCAATCTTCGCCAGCGCATCCGGGCTCAGAATCATCGGGGCATTCATAGCCTTCCCCGCGAAACTGAGAACGGCGCGTGGAGGTCGGCCTTTTCATTAAGAAATCGACTCATCTGTCGATTTCTCCGAACACGATGTCCTGCGTGCCGATGATCGCCACCACGTCGGCGATCATGTGGCCGCGCGACATCTCGTCGAGCGCCGCGAGATGCGGGAAACTCGGCGCGCGGACCTTCAAGCGGTACGGCATGTTGGCACCGTCGGAGACGAGATAGATACCGAACTCGCCCTTGGGCGCTTCCACGGCCGCGTAAGCCTCGCCCTCCGGCACGTGCATGCCCTCGGTAAAAAGCTTGAAGTGATGGATCAGTTCTTCCATGTTGGTCTTCATCGCCACGCGCGAGGGCGGCGCCACCTTGTGGTTGTCAATCATCACCGGCCCCGGGTTCTTCCTGAGCCATTCGATACACTGCCGGATAATACGGTTCGATTGCCGCATCTCCTCGACGCGCACCAGATACCGGTCGTAGCAGTCGCCGGTCACCCCCACCGGGATGTCGAAGTCGAGCCGGTCGTAGACTTCGTACGGCTGCTTCTTGCGCAGGTCCCACTCCACCCCCGAGCCGCGCAGCATTGGGCCGGTGAAGCCGAGCGCCATGGCGCGCTCGGGGGAGACCACGCCGATGCCGACGGTGCGCTGCTTCCAGATGCGGTTGTCGGTGAGCAGCGTCTCGTATTCGTCAACGTACTGTGGGAACCGATTCGTAAAGTCCTCGATGAAATCGAGCAGTGAGCCCTGGCGGTTCTGGTTGAGGCTGCGCACCGCCGTTTCGTTGTGGATAGTGGAAGCCGTGTACTGGGGCATCCTCTCCGGCAGGTCGCGGAAGACCCCTCCGGGGCGGTAATAGGCGGCGTGCATGCGAGCGCCGGAGACCGCCTCGTAGCAGTCCATCAGGTCCTCGCGCTCGCGGAAGCAATAGAGGAAAACCGTCATCGCGCCGATGTCGAGCCCGTGCGCGCCGAGCCACAGCAGGTGGTTGAGGATCCTGGTGACCTCGTCGAACATCACGCGGATGTACTGGGCGCGCATCGGCACCTCTATCCCGAGCAGCTTCTCGATCGCCATCACGTAGGCATGCTCGTTCGCCATCATCGAAACGTAGTCGAGCCGGTCCATGTACGGCACGGACTGGAGGTAGGTCTTGTGCTCGGCGAGCTTCTCGGTCGCGCGATGCAGGAGCCCGATGTGCGGGTCGGCGCGCTGAATGACCTCGCCATCGAGCTCGAGCACGAGGCGCAGCACACCATGGGCGGCCGGGTGCTGAGGCCCGAAATTCATGGTGTAGTTACGAATCTCAGCCATAAAATCTTGCCGCAAAGGCGCCAAGGCGCGGAGGATTCGCAAAAATAGATATAGAGTTCATTCTCGGATTACTTTGCGCCTTTGCGTCTTCACGGCTACTTTTTCTGTTCGACATCGGTGTAGTTTTCCTCGCGGATTATGCGCGGCACGATCTCGCGCGGCTCGATCGTGACGGGCTGGTAGATTACGCGCTGCTGGTCGGGGTCGTAGCGCATTTCGACGTTGCCCGACAGCGGGAAATCCTTGCGGAACGGGTGTCCGACGAAGCCGTAGTCGGTCAGGATGCGGCGCAGGTCCGGGTGTCCCGTGAACATGATGCCGTAGAGGTCGAACGCCTCGCGCTCGTACCAGTTGGCGCCGGGCCACACGTTGATGACGGAATCCACCACCGGGAAGTCGTCGTCCTGGCAGAACGTTCGCACGCGCAGCCGCCGGTTATGCGTGATGCTGAGCAGGTGATAGACCACGGCGAAGCGCCGCCCTTCCCATGCACCGTCGCCGTAATCGCGGTAGTCCACCCCGCAGAGGTCGATGAGCTCCTCGAACCTGAGACCCGGCGCGTCGCGCAGGGCCTCGGCCGCAGCGGACAGGTGCTCCGGCTTCACCACGATGGTGACTTCGTCCAGCGCCGTCGAGACGCTGGCGAGCTGGTCGCCAAGCGCGGATTGCAGCGCGGCGGTGAGAGTCTCTGCGCGGGTGGCCATGTCAATTTTGAATGTTGAATGCTAAATGTTGAATTTGAAAATACGCCCGCGACGGCTTATTCAAGATTTAAAATTTAAAATTCAGCATTCACCATTGCGCCCTAGCGCGCAATGGTGTTGGTGCGCTTGATCTTGTTCTGCAGCTGGATGATGCCGTAGAGCAGCGCTTCCGCGGTCGGCGGGCAGCCCGGCACGTAGATGTCCACCGGCACGATGCGGTCGCAGCCGCGCACGACCGAGTACGAGTAGTGGTAATAGCCGCCGCCGTTGGCGCAGGACCCCATCGAGATCACCCAGCGCGGCTCCGCCATCTGGTCGTAGACCTTGCGCAGCGCGGGCGCCATCTTGTTGCACAGCGTGCCGGCAACGATCATGACGTCGGACTGGCGCGGGCTTCCCCGGAACACGATGCCGAAGCGGTCGAGGTCGTAGCGCGAGGCGCCGGCGTGCATCATCTCCACCGCGCAGCACGCGAGCCCGAAGGTCATCGGCCACAGCGACCCGGTGCGCGTCCAGTTGATCAGCGCGTCCGCCGTGGTGGTGACGAAGCCTTTTTCAGTGATGGTTTCGATGGCGCCCATGCATCACCTCTCAGCCATTAATTATTCCCACTCCAAAGCACCCTTTTTCCACTCGTAGATGAAACCCACGATCAGGATGCCGAGGAACACCATCATCGCCATGAAGCCGAAGAAACCGATCTCCTGCAGCACCACGGCCCACGGAAAAAGAAACGCGATCTCGAGGTCGAACAGGATAAACAGGATCGCGACGAGGTAGTAGCGCACGTCGAATTTCATGCGCGCGTCCTCGAAGGCCTCGAAGCCGCACTCGTAGGGCGAGAGCTTCTCGGGATTCGGCCGGTGCACGCCGACCAGCCGGCTGACGATGCTGCCCGCCACCACCGGCCCGACGCCGACGGCGATGCCGACGAAAATGAACATCAGGATGGGAAAGTAGTTTTCGAGCATGGCTCGCCTAGGATCGAGGATTGAGGATTGAGGATTGAGTAGACACCATTGAGTTCGTCTTTGCTCTTGACGGTAGTTCCCTCAATCCTATTAGCTCAATCCTCAGTCCTGCATCTTGGTGCCGACGGTGAGATTCGAACTCACACGGCTTGCGCCGCCACCCCCTCAAGATGGTGTGTCTACCAATTCCACCACGTCGGCATTTAACCTCAGTGATGAACGCGGAATGATGAGTACGGAATGAAAAACCTTTAACGGGGTTTAAACCATTCATCATTCATAATTCATCATTCATCATTGCTATTTCGGTACGTCCTGCGCCTTCGAGCCCGGATCCGCGGCGGGAGCGGCCTGTCCCGACGGCGCCCCCTGCCTCGCGGGAACGGTGGGCGGTATCTGCGCCGGCAGGGATTTCTCCTGGGTCGCCGGCGGCGTCGCCATCACGCCCTTTTGCTCGGTCTTGCGCCCCGAGATATAGGTCAGCCCGAGGCTCGTCAGGAAAAAAACCACCGCGGCGATCGCCGTGGCGCGGCTCAGGAAGTTGGCCGACCCCGAGGATCCGAACACGCTGCCGGCGGAGCCGCTGCCGAAAGCAGCGCCGACGTCGGCGCCCTTGCCGTGCTGCAACAGCACCAGGCCGATGATAGTCAGGCCCGCGATCACATGTACCACCAGAACCAGAGTATCCATTTAGATCTTCACCGTTTCTTCGGCGCTCTGCGCGGCACGGCAGATCGCCAGAAATTCATCGGACACCAGGGACGCGCCCCCGATGAGCCCGCCATCCACGTCCGGCATGGCGAACAGTTGTGCCGCATTGTTCGCCTTGACGCTGCCTCCATAGAGAATCAACAGGAGGTCCGCGAGCCGGCGATCGGCGGCTGCAATTCGGCCGCGGATAAAGGCATGCACCGCCTGGGCCTGCTGCGGGGTCGCCGTCTTCCCGGTGCCGATCGCCCAGACCGGCTCGTAAGCGATGACCCCCTGCCCGAGCGCCTGCAGGCCGCAATGCTGAATCACGGCATCGAGCTGGCGCGCCACCACCGCTTCGGTCACGCCCGCCTCGCGCTCCGCCAGCGTCTCGCCCACGCACAAAATCGGGGTAAGCCCGTGTTTCGCCGCCTGTGCGTACTTGAGCGCGACGACGTCATCGGTCTCGCCGAACACCCCGCGGCGCTCCGAATGACCGACGATGGCGTAGCGGCAGCCGCAATCCGCCAGCATCGCGCCCGAAACCCCGCCGGTATAAGCGCCGTCATCGAACTGGCACAGATCCTGCGCCCCGAGCGCCACGCTCGAACCGCGCAAGGCCTGGCCGATCGCTGCGAGATACGGGAAAGGCGCGCAAACTGCGTAACGCGCCCGGTTGAGTGCGCCGAGCGGCGGCAGGATGGCCTTGAGCAACGCCTGGCTGGAGGCCAGGCTGCCGTTCATCTTCCAGTTACCCGCTACCAGCTTGACGCGCATTTCCTGCCAGGCCTGCCTAAACCGTTGAATTTTACAGGCTAGCGCCCGGCTGAGCAAACGAATCGGGACGTGCTGCGCAATCCAGCGCCCTGAATAAAAACAAGAATACCGGGGGCCGCCGGACGCTTATGGAGACCAGTACCTCGGTGGGTAACTGCGTCGAATCCGTTGTCGACGCAGCGCTCTGCGCTGGAACGACCGCCCGTTCCGCTCGGATTTGTGCCCGAAACAGCGAGCGCTGTTTCGTTATTACATCACCGGCCGCCTAGCAGCCTGTCGGACTTAGCATCCGACAGGCTGCTAACAGCAAAACCGCCTGCGGATTTTGAATGTACCCCAGATTAACAACCGCTCTTGCCCTTCCAAAAGCACGCGAGCAGGCCAAGGATGGGGTTTTCACCGGCTTTTTCTCCCGTATTCATGCAGGCGGTTTTGCATTAGGAGTTTGTCGGACCCAAGTCCGACAAACTCCTAGCCGAACCGGCCGGTGATGTAATCCTCGGTCTGCTTGTTCTTGGGCTTGATGAAGATCGTGTCGGTGACGCCGAACTCGATCAGCTCGCCGAGATACATGTAGGCGGTGTAATCGGAGACGCGCGCCGCCTGCTGCATGTTGTGCGTGACGATCAGGATCGTCACTTTCTCCTTAAGCTCCGCGATCAGCTGCTCGATGCTCGCCGTCGCGATCGGGTCGAGCGAGGAAGTCGGCTCGTCGAACAGGAGTATCTCCGGGCTGGTTGCCAGCGCGCGCGCGATGCACAGCCGCTGCTGCTGGCCGCCGGACAAGTTGAACGCGAGATCGTTCAGCCGGGTTTTCACCTCGTCCCAGAGCGCGGCCCCGCGCAGCGCGTCTTCCACCTTCTCGTCGAGCAGCGCGCGCCTGCTCTCCCCCCGCACCCTCAGGCCATAAGCCACGTTCTCGTAGATGGACTTGGGAAACGGGTTGGGCTTCTGGAACACCATGCTGATCCGCATCCGCACTTCGATCGGGTCCACGTCCGGATTGAGGATGTTGGTGTTGTCCGGGTAGAGCATGATCTGCCCTTCGTAGCGGTTGCCCGGATAGAGGTCGTGCATGCGGTTGAAGCAGCGCAGGTAAGTGGACTTGCCGCAGCCCGAGGGTCCGATCAGCGCCGTCACCTTCTTCTCGTAAATCGGCATGCTGATGCCCTTCAGCGCCTGGAACGCGCCGTAATAGAAACTGAGGCTCTTCGATTCCGATTTCTTGTTCGGAACCGGGGCAGTGGATGCAGTGGCGACCGATGCGATCTCCGGGACTGGCGTGCCTACCATTTGATGTTCTTTCTCAACCGGTAACGAATGTAGATCGCGAGAGCGTTCATGGATAGCGTCATCACCACCAGCACCAGGCCCGCCGCCGCCGCGTTCTGATGAAACGCGGCCTCGGGACGCGAAGTCCAGTTGAACATCTGGATCGGCATGACCGTGAACGGTGACATGACCCAGTCGAACAGCCCGGCGGGCGGGTCACCGGTGAGCGGGGCCGCCGGCAGGAACGCGATGAAGGTAAGCGCCCCGATCGTGATCACCGGCGCGGTCTCGCCGATGGCGCGCGCCATGCCGATGATGACGCCGGTCATGATGCCCGCGAGCGAATACGGCAGGATGTGATCGGACGTGGTCTGCCACTGGGTGGCGCCCAGCGCATAGGCGCCCTCGCGGATCACCGCAGGTATGGCGCGGATGGCCTCGCGCGTGGCAACGATGACCACCGGCAGGATCAGCAGGCCCAGGGTGAGCCCGGCCGTCAGGATGCTTTGACCGAATCCGAATCCATACACGAACAGGCCGAGCGCCAGCAGGCCATAGACTATCGACGGCACGCCGGCGAGGTTGGTCACGTTGATCTCGATCAGGTCGGTCATCCAGTTCTTGGGCGCGTACTCCTCCAGATAGACGCCGGCGCCGATCCCCAGCGGCACCGCTGTTGCGGCGGTCACCAGCATCACCAGGGTTGAACCGACCCAGGCCGACAGGATCCCGGCCTGGTCGGGCTTGCGTGACGGGAAGTTGATGAAGAAGTCCCACGACAGTCGCGAAGCCCCCTCGGCCACCATCTGGCCGAACAGCGCCACGAACGTAAGCACCCCTATCATCAGCGCCAGCAGGCCGACGATCGAGAACGCCAGGTCCCAGCGCTTGTGCGCCGCAATCAGGGCGCGCATCTTCTGGACGTGGGAGGCGGCGTTCGTCATGTCAATAAGCCTGGCGATAGCGCTTGCGCAGCATGTGCCCAAGCACGTTGAAGAACAGCGTGACCAGCGCAAGCGTCAGCCCGGCGGCGAAGATCGTCTGGTAGCCGAGCGAGCCGTGGGGCAGGTCGCCCAGCGCCACCTGCACGATGTACGCGGTGATGGTTGCAGCCGGCTCCATCGGGTTCCAGGTCAGGTTCGGCTGCATGCCGGCGGCGACAGCCAGGATCATCGTTTCGCCGACCGCGCGCGAGATACCGAGAATGTAGGCCGCGGCGATGCCGGAAAATGCCGCGGGCGTCACCACCCGGATCGCGGTCTGGAAGCGCGTCGCGCCCATGGCGTAGGAGCCTTCCCGCAAGGCCATCGGCACCGCGCGCATCGCATCCTCGCTGACCGAGCTGACGTAAGGAATGATCATGATGCCCATGACCAGGCCCGCCGACAACAGGTTGAAACCCGGCAGACCGGGAAAGACCTTCTGGAGCAGAGGCGTGACGAACAGCAGCGCGAAGTACCCGTAAATGATGGTCGGAACGCCGCCCAGCATTTCCAGGAACGGCTTCGCCACCTCGCGCACGAAGAACGGCGCGAATTCCGAGAGATAGATCGCGATGATGGTTCCGAGGGGAATCGCCACGAGCAGCGCCACGGTCGAGCTCACCAGCGTTCCCGACAGCAATGGCAGTATGCCGTAGTGCGCATCGGCGAAGAGCGGCGTCCACTGGGTGTCGGTCAGGAAGTCCCACAACGGCACCTGCTGAAAGAAGATCAGCGATTCCTTGAGCAGGATGACCACGATGCCGACCGTGGTTGCGACCGAAACGCACGCCGCCAGGAACAGGACGAATTCGATGATGCGTT
>CAYYZZ010000117.1:0-7891 GCA_964476235.1 uncultured Streptomycetaceae bacterium
ACCTGGGCGACCCCCTCGTTGGCGTAGATCTTGGCCGGGAGGGGGGTGGTGTTCGAGAACTCCAGGGTCACATACCCCTCCCACTCCGGCTCGAGCGGGGTGACGTTCACGATGATGCCGCAGCGGGCATACGTGCTCTTGCCGAGGCAGAGGGTGAGCACGTTGCGCGGCACCCGGAAATACTCGACGGTCCGGGCCAGGGCAAAGGAGTTGGGCGGGATGATGCAGACGTCGCTCTTCAGGTCCACGAACGAGTTCGGGTCGAAGTTCTTGGGATCGACGATGGTGCTGTTGAGGTTGGTGAAGAGCTTGAATTCGTCCGAGCAGCGGATGTCGTAGCCGTAGCTCGAGGTGCCGAAGGAAACCACCTTCCTCCCCTTCACTTCCTTGATCTGGTTGGGCTCGAACGGCTCAATCATGCGGCTCTCGCGCGCCATGCGGCGGATCCAGCGGTCGGATTTGATCGACATTCGTCAGGTCTCAGCGATTAGCCATTAGCCATTAGCGTTCAGCTTGAACCATTTTCCGCGGCAATGCTGCTGGCCTTGGCTGAGTGCTAATCGCCAACCGCTAATGGCTAGGTGTTCTGAATGACGATCTTGGGGAAAGCGGCCGTGTGGTCCTGCGCTCGCTCGGCAATCTTGACCGCCACGCGGCGGGCGATCTGCTTGTAGATCCGGGACACGTGCCCGTCGGGGTCGGCAACGACGGTCGGCTTGCCGGAATCGGCCTGCTCGCGGATGTGGATGTCGAGCGGCAGCGCCCCCAGCAACTCGACGTTGTAGTCCTTGCCCATCCGCTCCCCACCCCCTTCCCCGAAGATGTGCTCCTCGTGGCCGCACTTCGAGCAGACGTGGATGCTCATGTTCTCGACGATGCCGAGGATGGGGATGCCGACCTTCTCGAACATCTTGAGCCCCTTACGGGCGTCCATCAGGGCGATGTCCTGGGGGGTGGTGACGATGACAGCGCCGGTCACCGGCACGCGCTGGGCCAGCGTCAGCTGGATGTCCCCGGTGCCCGGCGGCAGGTCCACCACCAGGTAATCCACCTCGCGCCACTGGGTTTCGTTGAGCAGTTGTTCCAGCGCCTGGGTCACCATCGGGCCGCGCCAGACCATCGGCGTCTCGACGTCGATCAGGAAACCGATGGACATGGCCTGCAGGCCGTGGCCTTCCATGGGCTGCAGGGTCTTGCCGTCGCGCGATTCGGGCCGGCCGCGGATGCCGAGCATGGTGGGCTGGGAGGGGCCGTAGATGTCCGCATCCAGCACGGCAACCGATGCGCCTTCGGCCGCGAGCCCGAGCGCCAGGTTCACCGCCACCGTGCTCTTTCCGACGCCGCCCTTGCCGGAGGCAACGGCAATGATGTTCTTGATGTTCGGCACCAGCTTCACGCCGCGCTGGACCGCGTGCGAGACGATTTTCATCTGCACGTTCACGTTCACGCCGCCGACGCCCGGAATGGCCTTGAGCGCCTTCGTCACTTCCTCGCGGATCGGCTCGACCTGGCTCTTGCCGGGGTAGCCCAGCAGGATTTCCACCGACACCTTGTCGCCATCCACCTTGATGTTGCGCGCCGACTTGGTGGAAACGTAGTCCTTGCGGGTGTTGGGATCGGTCAGGTTCTTCAGCGCTTCCTGAACCTGTTGCTCGGTAACAGCCATGATTGCCTCGTTCCTGCTGATCATTGCGGAAATGGCCAACTAACCATTTCCGCACCGTACCTTTCCCCTCTCCTTCCGGGGGAGGGGGAAGGGGTGAGGGTCGAGCAGCGCCAAACAACCGCGCAACGCTCAAGTGTAGGGCGCGATTCTAGTCCCGTTACAACTAGTTGTGCCAATCGGGGGTCCCGCATGGACTGTTTGTTACAATTCAGGCCCTTAAGTTCACTTTGCCCATGACCCCGCGCCGCCTCTTCGTGACCTCGGCTCTCCCCTATGCCAACGGGGCGATCCACGTCGGCCATCTGGTGGGATACATCCAGGCCGACATCTGGGTGCGCTTCCAGCGCATGCAGGGCAACGTCGTCCATTACTGCTGCGCGGACGACACCCACGGCACCCCGATCATGCTGCGCGCCGAACAGGAGGGCATCACGCCGGAAGCCTTGATCGCGCGCGTGCTGAAGGAGCACAAGCGGGACTTCAAGGACTTCCACGTCGAGTTCGACAATTACTACACCACGCACTCCGAGGAAACGCGCAAGCTGTCGGAAGAAATTTACACCAAGATCAAGGCGGCGAACCTGATCGAGGTAAGGCCGGTTGAGCAATTCTTCGACCCGGTGAAGCAGATGTTCCTGCCGGACCGCTTTATCAAGGGCGAGTGCCCGAAGTGCGGTGCGAAGGACCAGTACGGCGACTCGTGCGAAAACTGCGGCGCGACCTACAACCCGACCGATCTCAAGAATCCATACTCGGTGGTGTCGGGCGCCAAGCCGGTGCGCAAGTCATCCGATCACCACTTCTTCAAACTGTCCGATCCCAGGTGCCGCAAGTTTCTTGAAGCATGGACGCAGGAGGACGAACACCTGCAGCCGGAGGGCAAGAACAAGATCCGCGAATGGTTCGACCAGGGACTGCACGACTGGGACATTTCGCGCGATGCGCCGTACTTCGGCTTCGAGATTCCGGGCGCCCCCGGCAAGTACTTCTACGTCTGGCTCGATGCCCCGATCGGTTACTTTGGAAGTTTTAAAAACCTGGCTGATCGAAGCAATGGGAAAATAAAATTTACTGACTTCGTGCTGGAAAGCACGAAGTCAGAGATGATCCACTTCATCGGCAAGGACATCCTCTACTTCCACGCCCTGTTCTGGCCGGCGATGCTGAAGTTCTCCGGTTACCGCACGCCGTCACACGTGTACGTGAACGGTTTCCTGACGGTCGACGGCGTGAAGATGTCCAAGTCTCGCGGCACCTTCATTACTGCCGAGAGCTACCTGAAACAGGGCCTCAACCCGGAATGGCTGCGCTACTACTACGCCGCCAAGCTGGGGTCGACGATGGAGGACATCGATCTCAACCTCGAGGATTTTGTCGCGCGGGTAAACAGCGATCTGGTCGGGAAATACGTCAATATTGCCAGTCGCGCATCGAGCTTCCTGACCAAGCACTTCGGCGGCAACCTAGCGGATGCATCATCCATCCCCCGCAAAGAGAAAATCTCCGTTCTGGGCACGGTTGAGATAGAGGACGATGTACGCGATGCCTACAATTCAAGGGACTTTGGCAAAGCGGTACGGGCAATTATGGCTTATGCCGATAAAGCCAATCAGTACATCGATAGCAACAGGCCATGGGAGCTGGCGAAAAAAGCGGACAATCACGCACAACTGCATGTGGTTTGCAGTGAGGCAATTACCGCTTTCTACCGCATTACCATCTTCCTAAAACCCGTTCTTCCACAATTGGCATTGAAGGCAGAAGCATTTCTCCGCACCCCGAATCTGACATGGGACGATCTTGAACGTCGACCCGTGCGAATTGGGCAATATGAACACTTGATGACCCGCATCGATCCGAAGCAGATAACCGCTCTGGTCGAAGCCAACAAGGAAAACCTGCAAATGACTTCCCCCTCACCCCAACCCTCTCCCCCTACAGGGGGCGAGGGAGCCCAAGGCATGGCGACGATCTCGATCGATGATTTCAACAAGATCGACCTCAGAATCGCGAAGATCGCCAACGCCGAAGCCGTCGAGGGCGCGGACAAGCTGCTGAAGCTCACGCTCGACCTCGGCGGCGGGACGAAAACGGTGCTCGCCGGCATAAAATCCGCCTACGATCCCGAGAAGCTCAAGGGCCGGCTGACGGTCGTGGTCGCCAACATCGCCCCGCGCAAGATGAAATTCGGCGTCTCCGAGGGCATGGTGCTCGTCGCTTCCGGCGACGGCCCGGGGATCTTCCTGCTTTCCCCCGACTCCGGCGCCGAGTCGGGGATGCGCGTCAAGTGACGCGAGGGATGAGGGCGGAGGGATAAAGAATGAGCGATGATAAGTTTGCAGTTTGCAGTGGGCAGTTTGCAGTGACTGCCAACTGACGGCTGCCAACTGCCAACTCAACTCATTCGTCACCAGTCACCAGTCACGCATCATCAAGTAAATGCAAGCAGCAAGCAACCGCACCATCATCTGCAGCGTCGTGTTTCTCGACAGCGTCGGGTACTCGAAGAAGCCGGTCTCCGAGCAGATCCAGCTCAAAGAGCGGCTGAACGCGCTGCTGACCGAGGCGCTGGCGAACGTTTCGGTGAACGACCGCATCATCCTCGACACCGGCGACGGCGCGGCGCTGAGCTTTATCGGCGACCCGGAGGATGCGCTGTTCGTGAGCCTCATGATGCGCGACGCGCTGGCTGGCCCGCAGCCCGCGGGCCCGGAGATGATGATGCGCATCGGCATCAACCTCGGCCCGGTCAAGCTGGTCAAGGACATCAACGGCCAGCCCAACATCATCGGCGATGGCATCAACGTCGCGCAGCGCGTGATGAGCTTTTCCCGGCCGGGGCAGATCCTGGTCTCGCGCTCCTACTACGAGGTGGTGTCCTGCCTGTCCGAGGAATACGTCAAGCTGTTCCATTACGAGGGCTCGCGCACCGACAAGCACGTGCGCGAGCACGAGGTCTACGCCGTGCAGGCAACCGGCGAGATATTGCAGCGTGTTGCCGCCACTGCGCCCAGGAAAAAAGAGGACACCCAGGGCGGGCCGGCTGTGTTCGACAGGCTGTCGCAATCCGCCTCCTTCGTCACGGAGAACCTCCGCCGCAAACCGCGGCTCGGCACCGCGCTCGCCGTGATCGCCATACTCGCCATCGCCGTGGGGCTGCGCTTGAACCGCCAGCCGCCCGCGGAGCCGGTGGCGGCCCCCAAGCCGCCGAAGAAGATCGCCACCGCGCCTGTCCCGGTCAAGGAAGCAGCCAGAGCTCCGATCCCCGACAAGCCCGCTGCCGCCAAGCCCGGCGCGACTCCAGCAAAGCCCGCCCCGGCCAAGAAACCGGCCACCGATGCGGCGGCGCCATCGGGACCGGCCGTCATCGGCTTCACGATCCTGCCCTGGGGCGAGGTCTACATCAACGGAAGGATGCACGGCGTCGCCCCGCCGCTGCGCGAGGTCGAGATCAAGCCGGGCCGGCACAGGATCGAGATCAAAAACGCCGATTTCGAGCCGCACGTGGAAGTAGTGGATGTAAAACCCGGTAGCCGGATTAGAATTAGGCATCGATTCCGGTAACGGGGAGGACAACCATGAAAATATTGCATTTGACGCTGGTGGCGGTCCTTGCCGCGGTCCTGGCCGGCTGCGAGTCCGCGCCCATCAAGGGAATACAGGAAGGCATCAGCGGCCTGTTCCAGGGCGGCAAGGAAGAACAGGACCTCGCGAGCGGGATCAAGCAGTACGAGGACGGCAACTACGCCGAGGCCTCGCGCCTGCTGCAATCCAGCCTCGACCAGGGACTCTCCAGCAATTCCGACCAGGTCAGGGCGCACAAGTACCTCGCCTTCATCCACTGCGTTTCCGGCCGCGATGCGCGCTGCCGGGACGAGTTCCGTGCGGCGCTCAAGATAGATCCCTCCTTCGATCTCGCGGCGAACGAGGCCGGCCACCCGACCTGGGGGCCGGTGTTCCGCAGCGTGAAGAGCCGAAGGTAAGCATCTGAGCCGCAAAGACGCCAGGACGCAAAGGGTGCGCAAAGTGGTTACGATTTTTATTCTTCGAGCCTTTGTTTGCGATTCCTCGGCGCCTTTGCGCCTTTGCGGCTAATCCGGTCTTATGGAAACGCGCACGCTCGGTCGCTACGAGATCCTTGCCGAGCTCGGCAAGGGCACGATGGGGGTCGTCTACCGCGCGAACGACCCCCTGCTCAGCCGGACGGTCGCTATCAAAACCGTCAACATGTCGACGGACCCAGAGGAGATGGCGGAGTACGAGGCGCGTTTCAACCAGGAAGCCAAGGCCGCCGGCGGGCTCAACCATCCCAACATCGTCACCATCCACGACATCGGCAGGAGCGGCAACCTCGCCTACATGGCGATGGAGTTCCTCGAAGGCAGCGAGTTGCGCGCGCTGATGAAGCCCGGCGAGCCGGTCGCCCCCGCGCGCGCGGTCGAGATCGCGGCCCAGGTGGCGGAAGGGCTCGCCTACGCGCATCAGCACGGCGTCGTGCACCGCGACGTGAAGCCCGCCAACATCATGATCCTGGACAGTGGCATAGCAAAAATCACCGACTTCGGCATCGCGCGCATGCGCTCGTCCGAGGTGAAGACGCAGACCGGGATCGTGCTGGGCTCGCCGCGCTACATGTCGCCCGAGCAGGTCGCGGGCAAGCGCGCCGAGCCGCGCTCGGACATCTTCTCGCTCGGCGTGATCCTCTACGAAATGCTCACCGGCAAGCCGGCGTTCACCGGAGATGATGTGACGTCGGTCATGTTCCAGATCCTCAACGTGGTGCCGCCGCCGCCGAGCTCGGTCAACCCGGAGGTCCCGGCCGTGCTGGATTTCATCGTCGCCAAGGCGCTCGCCAAGCCGGCCGAGGACCGCTACCAGGACGCCGGCGAATTAGCCCGCGACCTGCGTGACAGCGCAAAACAGGTGGCCGCCACGGCGCAGACGCCCGCAGCCGCGCGCCCGGCCGCGCAGCCGAAGTTCGATTCGGAAGCGGCGCAGGCCCTGGCGCGCTCGCTGCCCGGCGAGCGCCGTGCCGACGCCGAGGGCACCGTTTCCGAGCCTGTTCCGGCCCTGGGTCTCTCCAAGGCATTCGACTCCCTGGCAGCCACCGTCAAGCTGGCCACCCAGACCGGGATGATGGAGGCGCTCAAGGACCTTCCCGGACAAGCGGACGGCTCAGCCACGGAAGCACGCGCGATGGTCGGCGAGATGCGCAAGGGGCCGGGCTGGAGCAAGAAGGACAAAACCATCTTCGCCGCGAGCGTCGCCGGCGCGGCCCTCGTCGGCGCCATCATCGTCTTCGCCTGAACGCCGTCAAAATCGAATGGACAGGATTTCACATGATTAACGGGATTTAACCCTTTAATCCGTAAATTCCGTCTGTTCGGTGGGTTGTAAATCTTGTGAATCCTGTTTATCCCCTTCCCCCGCTTGCGGGGGAAGGTAGGATGGGGGCGCTTTGTCCATTTCTTGGTTTTCTTGGCGGCCTTGGCGTCTTGGCGGCTAATTTGATCTGCCTGTGAAAATCCAGAGCATCGAGGCAATCGCCATCGACATCCCGCTGAAAAAGAATTTCGGCGGCAGCACCTATTCCGTGCTGAAGCGCAGCACCGTGATTACGCGCATGCGCACCGACGAAGGGCTCTTGAGCGAGGTCTACAACGGCGACAATCGCGAGCACGGACGCGAGATCGTCCGCCTGATCCACGAGCAGCTGGCCCCGCGCGTCAAGGGGATGGACGTCCTCGAAGTCGAGCGCGCGTGGCAGGCGATGTTCGACCTCACGCACACGAGCGGCGACCGCAAGACGCTCCTGGAAGCGATTGCCTGCGTGGACTGCGCGCAGTGGGACCTCGTCGGTAAATCGCGGGGAAAGAGCGTCCGCGGCCTCCTGGGCGGCGACCGCGACCGGCTGCCGATCATCTCCATCGGCGGCTACTACATGGAAGGCAAGACGCTCGCCGATTACGGGCGCGAGATGGAGCAGTACCGCGCGGCCGGGATGGCGGGCTGCAAGTTCAAGGTCGGCGGCCTCTCGCCGGAAGAGGATTTCAAGCGCGTCGAGGCCGCGCGCAAGGCGGCCGGGCCGGACTTTCTGCTGGTGGTGGACGCCAACCGCGGCTGGAACGTGCACGACGCGATCCGCTTCGCGCAGCTCGTCGAGCCGCTCAACATCGGCTGGTTCGAGGAGCCGTGCCACTGGTACGACGACGTGGCGCTGATGGC
>CAYYZZ010000118.1:0-2473 GCA_964476235.1 uncultured Streptomycetaceae bacterium
TTCCCTCACCGCGTCAGCACAAATGGCCTGACACCAAGCTCCTGGTTAATGCGCCCCGCGGTCTGGCGCGTTCCTCACGCAGTTTTCAGGTAGCCGCAAACCGGTTGTTCCAGAGCATGGTAGCCGTTACGCCCGCGCGCCTTGACCTCGTACATTGCGCGGTCGGCACGCTCCAACAGCGTCGCGGCATCGTGCCCATCTCGTGGATACAGGCTCGCGCCGATGCTCAGTGTAATACTGCAATCGCGGCCACGCACTGCGTAAGGGCTGCCGCATGCATTCAACAGTTTGGATGCTATGCGTGCGGCCAACTCCTGACTCGCGACTCCGTCGAGAATGGCGACGAACTCATCGCCGCCCCAGCGTGCTACCGTGTCGCTCGCCCGCACCGATTGCGCGAGGCGCACCGCGACTTCACGCAGCAGCTCATCGCCGGCCTCGTGCCCGAAAGCATCATTAACCTGCTTGAAGTGATCGATGTCGATGCAGAGCAGGGCAAACGCAACGCAGTTACGCTGCGCGGTCGCAAGGGCGTGATTCAGTCTGTCATTAAACAGGTTACGGTTGGGCAATCCGGTAAGGCTGTCGTAAAACGCCAGCCTGGACAACGTTTCCAGTCGTCGTTCATCGCCGAGGTATTGCAGAACATGGGCGAAATGAGTCGAGACCCCGGCCTCGTCATATAGCGGATAGACCGCATATAGGATATCGAGCGTCTTTCCTCGGCTGTTGCGAACACTCGCCACGCGGTACCCGGATTCGAACGCGCCCGGCCGCTGCCGGTCTTTCCCGCTAATACCTGTCCCGCATTCGAAGCAGTCGAAGATCTGCTCGACCGGTTCGCCGCTGTGCATCTCGAGCACTTCGTATAGATAGCGGTTGGCGTGCTCGAGCGTGCCGTCCGGTCGCGTGATCGCCACCCCTACCGCGATACGTTCGATCATCCTGAGCAGGTCTTGTTTGCGCAAATTCATATTGACGGATTGCGATGCTGAAGCCGTGAGCGCACGGCGGGCGGCGATTTCATTTCGGCATATGCTACTATTAGTTACTATAAATCACAACCTGTCGTATCCTATCGCCGTCGTGCTTGGTGGTAGTGTTTCCAAGCATGACCCTCGCTGATGAGAAACAGGGCTTCAGCAAGCGCCTTAAGGAAGCGATGCGCAAGGCGCGAGTCGATGTCAGCAGTCCGACCCAGATCGCCCGCGAATTCAATCTGCGTTATCACGGCGACCCGGTTTCCACGCAGGCGGTACGGAAATGGTTGTCGGGCAATGCCTTGCCTTCACAAGACAAGATTCGCGCCCTCGGATTGTGGCTTGACGTTACCGCGCATTGGTTGCGTTTTGGCGAAGCCGAAAGAAAAGATGAACGGCAACCATTGGCGGCGCGGCAGGAGACGGGCTCGTACCGGCTCGACCACGGCTGGCCGTCAAAGAAGTTCGAGCTGCTGAGCGATGCCCACAAGCGGATGGTGCTGGAGATGGTTCACGCGCTGCTGCGGCTGGAGGGAAAGCAGTAGTGCTCACACCGCGATCAGCGATCGGCTTCCAGCCGAAGCCAAGTTTGGCTGAATGCTGAGGGCCGAAAGCTGATCGCTATCTGGTCAGCACCATCGGCTTGATGCCGAGCGCCTGGTTGATGCGCTCCGCGCTTGCCCGCGCGTCGGCCTGGCTCGAGTACGGCCCGGCGTGCACGCGGTAGAACCCGTCGCGCGTGAAAATGTGCAGGGTGGCTGCCAGCCAGTCCACCTGCGCTCTCATCCGCGCAAGAAAGGTCTCCGCGTTCCCACGGGAACCGAACGCGCCGAGCTGCAGGTAATAGCTGCCCGATTCGGCCGCGATCGGTATCTGCGGTTTCGCGGGCGGGGCCGGAGGTGGATCGGCGGCCGGCGGCGGCGGGGCGACGACCGGCTCGGGATCGCGCGTTGCCACAACCACGGGGGTCTCCGGTTTGGATGCTGGTGGCGCCGGCGTTCGCGGCGCCAGGGCGGCGATCGCGCCGGAGCCGTCGGGGATGATGGCTTCCACCTCGACCATCGCGGCTCCGCCGGCGAGCACGCCGATGCGGTGGGCGGCGGTGTACGAGAGGTCGATGATGCGGCCCTCAACGAACGGCCCGCGGTCGTTGACGCGCACTACCACCGATCTGTCGTTGGCGAGGTTGGTCACCCGCGCGTAGCTGGGGATCGGCAGGGTGGTATGGGCGGCGGTCATGGCGTACATATCGTAGAGCTCGCCCGAAGACGTCTGTTTTCCGTGGTAGCGGCGTCCGTACCACGTCGCGATGCCGCGCGCCTTGTAGGGCTGGAGCGTAGTCATCGGCGTATAGCTCTTCCCCATCACCACGTAGGGGCGGCTCGTGGCGCCGCGCAGCGGCTCGACCCGCGGCACGGCATCGGGAATGCTGGAGAGGTCGGCAGGCGGCTTCGCGCCCGGGCCGTCGTCGAGGTAGTAACCACCGCCCCGCG
>CAYYZZ010000118.1:2573-7865 GCA_964476235.1 uncultured Streptomycetaceae bacterium
TGGCTGTGGATGCTCATCAATATCCCGAAGCCGAGGCAGATGGAGACGAGCGAGGTGCCGCCGTAGCTGATGAGCGGCAGGGGCACGCCCACGATAGGCAGGATGCCGCTCACCATGCCCATGTTGACGAAGGCGTAGGTGAAGAAGGTGAGCGTGATCGCGCCGGCGAGCAGCCGCGTGAACAGCGTCGGCGCGTTGGCGGTGATCAACATGCCGCGCGAGATCAGGAGCAGGAACAGGACGAGCAAGGCAAGGCAGCCGAACAGCCCGAATTCTTCGGCGAACACCGCGAATACGAAATCCGTGGTGCGCTCGGGGATGAAGTCGAGATGGGTCTGCGTGCCATTCAACCAGCCCTTGCCGAACCAGCCCCCGGAGCCGACCGCGATCGTGGACTGGATCGTGTGGTAGCCGGCGCCGAGCGGATCCTGTGACGGGTCGAGCAGCGTCAGGATTCTCCGCCGCTGGTAGTCGTGCAGCGCCGACCACACGAGCGGCAGGGCGGCGGCGGCGGCAACCGCGAACCCCGCGATGATGCGCCACGATAGCCCCGCGAGGAACAGCACGAAGAACCCGGACGCGACGATGATCATCGCAGTGCCAAGGTCGGGCTGCCGGGCGATCAGCGCAACCGGGACGATCAACATGATCACGGCGACCGCATAGTTTCCCAGCCGGAGCGTTGCTTCGTAGCGGTCGAAATACCACGCCAGCGCGAGCGGCACCGCGATCTTCATGAGTTCGGACGGCTGGATGCGGGTGACGCCGAAATCGAGCCAGCGCCGCGCGCCGCCCGCCACGTCTCCGAACACGGCCACTGCCACCAGCAGCAGCACACCTAATACGTAGAGGGGGAACGCAAGCCGCAGCAGGAAATGGGGCGGAATGTTGGCGAACAGCCAGAGCACGCCCAGCGCGATCAGCATGTTGACGAGCTGCGCGGTGATGCGCCCGGCGCTGAGGTTGGAAGCGCTGATCAGCACTACCAGCCCGACGGTCATCAATGCCACCACGAAGCCGAGCAGCATGCCGTCGATGTGGCGCGTGAGGTAGAGCTCGATCCGCCTAATGGTCGGATGCATGGTATTCCTTGACCGGCCTCTCCGGCGCGGGCAGCTTGCCGAGGAGATAGTAATCGAGGACCTTGCGCGCGACCGGCGCGGCCGCGCGCGCGCCGAAGCCGGCGTTCTCCACGATGACCGCTAGCGCGATTTGGGGGTCGTCCGCCGGGGCGTAGGCGATGAAGAGCGAATGGTCGCGCAGGTGCTCCTGCACGCGGCTCTCCACGTATTTCTCGCCCTGCTTCATGGCCACCACCTGCGCGGTGCCGGTCTTGCCCGCACTCAAATACCCGGCGCCGGCAAAGGCGCCCGCCCCGGTGCCTTCCTTGTTGACGCCGATTAACGCCTGCTGGACCACCGCGAGGTGCTCGCGCTTCACGTCGAGCTTGCGCACCAGACTGGATTCGATCGCACTGTGCTCCTGTGTGCGGAAATCCTCGATGTAGTTCACGATGAGCGGGCGGTAGGCCACGCCGTCGTTGGCGATCATGGCGGTTGCCTGGGCGAGCTGCAACGGCGTATAGGCGTTGTAGCCCTGCCCGATGCCGATGCTGATGGTTTCTCCAGCGAACCACTTCTGGTTGAAGCGGCGCATCTTCCATTCCTGCGAGGGCAGCACGCCGATGGCCTCGCCCGCGATGTCGATGCCGGTGCGGGCCCCGAAGCCGAACTGCGCCATGAACCTGGCGATCGAGTCTATGCCGAGGTCGTTGGCAAGCATGTAGTAGTAGGTGTCGCTCGACTTCACGATCGACTTGTACATGTCGACCCGGCCATGCCCGCCGGGCTTGCTGTCCCGGAACTGGTGGCCGCCGAACATGAAGTAGCCGGGATCGCTGATCGTCTGCTGCGGAGTACGCTTGCCGTATGTCAGCGCGGCGAGAGCCATGAACGGCTTGAAGGTGGAGCCCGGCGGGTAGGTCCCGGAAAGCGCCCGGTTGACGAGCGGCTTGTCGGGCGAACTGTTCAGCTCATTCCAGTTCTGGGTATCGATGCCGTCGACGAACAGGTTGGGGTCGAAGCCCGGCTTGCTCACGAATGCCAGCACGCCGCCGGTGGATGGCTCGATCGCGACCAGTGCGCCGCGCCGGTCGCCGAACGCGTTGTGGGCGACTTCCTGCAGACGCGCATCGAGATTGAGCACGAGGTTGTTGCCCGACACGGGCGGCGTGCGCGAGAGCGTTCGCACCGGGCGCCCGCCGGAATCCACTTCCACCTCTTCCACGCCGGTGGTGCCGTGCAGGTAGCGCTCGTAGTTGTGCTCGAGCCCGGTCTTGCCGATGTAATCGGTGCCGCGGTAGTTGGCGTAGAGGCCATCGGCCTCGAGCTGCTCGACCTCGCGCTGGTTGATGCGGCCGATGTGGCCGACCACGTGCGAGAAGATCTCTCCCTGCGGGTACTGCCGGAACAGGCGCGCGTTGATGTCCACGCCGGGGAAGCGGTAGCGGTTGGCCGCGAAGCGGGCGATTTCCTCGTCAGAGAGGCGGGTGCGGATCGGCAGGCTGCCGATGCTCTTGCTTTCCTCGAGCAGCCGCTTGAAGCGCCTGCGGTCGCGCGGCGTGATCTCGATCACCGTGGCCAGTTCGTCGATCAGCGACTCGAGGTTCTCGACCTTGGCCGGCTGGATCTCCAGCGTGTAGGCGGAATAGTTGTGCGCGAGCGCGACGCCGTTGCGGTCGACGATGATGCCGCGGTTGGGCACAACCGGCACGATCGAGATGCGGTTCGCCTCCGCGAGCGTATACAGCTCGCCGTGCTGAACGACCTGGAGGTAGAAGAAGCGGCAGGCGAGCAGCAGGAACATGAACAGCACGAAGCCCGCCGCGATCGCGAGACGTCCCCGGAACTGCTGGAGCTCGGCCTGCGCGTTGCGCAGCTCGACGCCGGGGTTGATCGACAGTTCGGAGCTCATTTGGGGGCTCTAAACACGATCGGGATCCATCTTCGGGCGCTGCGGGAGCTTGAGCAGCACGCCGAGCGGCAGCCACAGCGCGCCCGCGATGAAGCTGCCGGTGAAATACTGGAATCCCGGGAAATCCGCCCCCGCCAGCGCGCGGATGGCGAGCACGATGAGGTCGTTCATCAGCAGCAGGAGCACGACGTGGACCACCTGCGGTGTTCCCGAAAACCCGAGCACGCGGCGGTGGAGCACGATGCCGGCATAAGCAAGGATGGAGTAGGCCAGGGCGTGCTGGCCGAGCAGCGTGCCGTCCGCGACGTCCATGAACAGCCCCAGCATCCATGCCGCGCTGAAACCGACCTTGCGCGGCTGCTCGATGCACCAGTAGAGCACGACCAGCGCCACGAAATCGGGCTTGATCGCCAGCGCCACGCCCGACCAGGGCAGGAGATTCAGCAGCAGCGCCGCGATCAGCGTGAAAACAATGAAGCCGGCCCTGACCTGCAGCAGGATTTCGTGGTGCGTGATGCGCGTATCGGCCATCAGCCTTTCCTCGACTTCTTGGGCCGCGGCGGCTTTTGCCCATCGACCGGCCGCGGCGGGGCCTCGCGGTTCCCGCGCACGATTAATACGTGGGTATGGCTCGCCACACCCCCCACCGGCGCGCAAGTGATGCGGGCGAAGAGCTGGGCCGCGCTGCGCTCGACGTGCGTGACCTGCGCGACCGGCAGCCCCGGCGGGTAGATACCGTCGATGCCGGAGGTGACGAGCTGGTCGCCATTCTGGAAATCCGCGTTGAGCGGGATGAAGCGCAGCTCCAGCGCGCCGTCGTTCCCGGTTCCCGCGAGGAGCGCGCGCAGGCCGTTGCGCAGGTTCTGGACCGGGACGAATTGCCCCTTGTCGGTGATCAGGGTGACTTCCGCGAGCCAGGGATAGACGCGCGTCACCTGGCCGACGACGCCGCGGTTGTCCACCACCGCCTGCCCGGGGCTTACCTCGTGCTGCGAGCCGCGGTCGACGATCACCTTGCGGGTGAACGGGTCGCGCGCCGCGTACAGCACCTCGGCAGCGACGAGCTCGATGTCGAGGCGGCCGCGGGCCGCGAGCAGCTCGCGCAGCTGGGCGTTCTCCGCCCGCAATGCCTCCAGCTGCAGCAGCAGGGCCGCGGTGCCGAAATTCTCGCGGCTGAGGCGGGCGTTGTCCTCGCGCAGCGAGCTGTGCGTGACGAAGAACTCGCCGATGCGCTGCGCGATGCTCGCGGGCGTAGTCGCGATGCGCTGGAACGGGTAAATCACGACCGCGGCGACCTGGCGCAGCGTGACGAGATAGTTGAAGCGCGCGTCGGCGACGAGGAACGCGAGGGACAGCGCGGAGAATATCAGCAGGCGGGCGAGCGGGGTGGGGCCGGTCTTGAAAAACGGAGGGGGCTGATGCTCCATTGGAGCAGTGTTGAGTGTTGAATTTTGAGTGTTGAGTTACAGGATGGGTAGCGGCCTATATAAACTCAACACTAAACACTCAAAACTCAAAACTCCAACGCTAGTCGTTGGTGAAGATGCCGCCGAGCCGGTCGATCTTCTCGAGCGCCTTGCCCGAGCCGCGCACGACGCAGGTGAGCGGGTCTTCCGCGATGATCACCGGCAGCCCGGTCTCCTCCATCAGCAGCCGGTCGATGTCGCGCAGCAGCGCGCCGCCGCCGGTCAGCACCATGCCCTTCTCGGCGATGTCGGCGGCGAGCTCGGGCGGCGTCTGCTCGAGCGCGGACTTGACCGCGGAGACGATGGAGTTCAACGGCTCGGTCAGCGCTTCCAGGATCTCGTTGGAGGAAATGGTGAAGCTTCTCGGGATGCCCTCGGCGAGGTTGCGGCCCTTCACTTCCTTCTCGCGCACTTCCGACCCGGGGAAGGCGGAGCCGATTTCATTCTTGATGTGCTCGGCGGTGGTCTCGCCGATCAGCATGCCGTAGTTGCGGCGGATGTAGTTGATGATCGCCTCATCCATTTTGTCGCCGCCGCAGCGCACCGAGCCCTTGTAGACGAGGCCGCCGAGCGAGATCACGCCCACTTCCGTGGTGCCACCGCCAATGTCCACCACCATCGAGCCGGTGGCTTCCCCGACCGGGAGATCGGCGCCGATCGCAGCGGCCATCGGCTCCTCGATGAGGTAGACGTTGGATGCGCCCGCGCCGATCGCGGACTCGCGGATCGCGCGGCGCTCGACCTGTGTCGAGCCGCACGGCACGCAGATGATGATGCGCGGGGAAGGCTTGAAGAAGTGCGAGTTGTGCACTTTCTTGATGAAGTGCTTCAGCATCTGCTCGGTCACCGTGAA
>CAYYZZ010000119.1:0-3206 GCA_964476235.1 uncultured Streptomycetaceae bacterium
ATCTGACAGGCAAAGTCCGGTAACGACCCAAAGCTGTCAATCACATCCTTGATCGCAGGGACGCTGATTTTGGCACTCCAGTTTCAAGATACTTGGGGTTGGCTAGTGCTATTGCCCGTGTATGCCGCGATGCTTTTGCTATTCCTGTAAAGTTTCAATCGACGCTGGGGTCGCTATTTCAACTAAGTGCGGTCTCGAGTGACACCAGGCCCAGGCAGGGCCAACCGAGCTAATGATCAAAATCTTCTCAGAAGTCTTCAATTGGGTGGTCCGGCAGGCAGTTGCGCTGCTACTCATACTTGCCGTTCTGCTGGGAGCAGCTTGGATCAAGGGCGAGCTGAAAACAGCGGGCCAATTGAAAAGCAATCGCGTCGATTTGGTCAAACTGAAGGACGCGAAGTCGAAGGAAATGGCGGAACTGAGACGTGCAGCCGACGAGAAGTCCAAGCGGGAAGGATCCTACCTTCAGGACCCTCAATCAACTCTGAAAAGAAAGCAAGGCGAGCGACAAACGCTGTGGGATGAGCATTTTTGGACGCGCAATATTCCACTTTCGGATGCCTGGCAACAGATCCAATTTTTGGACGCTGAAATCGCTGCGATCCGCAAAGTAATCAAGAGTGAAGAATCGGTGCAAAAGCAGCTCGACGTAATATTCATCCAGATTGGGACGATCGATAGGCAAATAGAAGGTGTCGATAAAAAACTGAACAAAAGCTTTGGTTCGCAAGCTTTATCTGTCGTTCACAACGACCTGCCTATCGCTCTTGGCATATTGATCGGCATCATTCTTGTCCCAATCGGTATCAAAGTTACGTTGTACTTCATCGTTGCGCGATGGGTCGAAGGCCGGCCTCCACTACGCCTCCTGCCTTCAGCATCGGGAAGCATTCTTGCCGTGCCCACGGAGGGATCAGCGGGAAATGATCGAGGAAGAATTTCCTCAGTATCACGTCCAATCGTGCTCGGAGAAAGCCAGGAACTGCTGGTTCAACCGGGATATTTGCAGAGCACGTCGCTGCGGGCCAAAAAGGAGACCAAGTGGTTGCTCAATGCGAGCATTCCTTTCTCCAGCCTTCTATCCGGCATGTTCATGCTGACTCGAGTCGGCCCTGCCGGATCAGAGCCCGTTGTTATCTCATCAACCAAGGATCCTTTCAGCGAGATTGGCATTATTGACTTGGCGGACGGTGCGGCCTTCGTTTGCCAGCCACGCTCTCTTGTTGGAGTAATTCAGAATCCAGGCAAGCCCATTCGCATCACACGGCACTGGCGTTTGGGTAGTCTTCAAAGTTGGCTGACGTTGCAGTTGAGGTTCCTTGTCTTTCATGGTCCCGGGCAGTTGGTCATGAAAGGACGCCGTGGCATCCGGATTGAATCACCCGGTACGGGACGATTGATCAATCAGGCCGCCACATTGGGCTTCAGTGCCAATATTGCTTACGCGAATACCCGCTGTGAAACCTTTGTGTCGTATTGGATCGGCAAGGAGGATCTTTTCAACGACTTGTTCACGGGTGAGAGCGGTGTATATGTCTACGAGGAAACACCAGACTCAAGACGGACAACGGGTATTACGCGCCACCTAGAGGGATTTATGGACGGCATCCTGAAGGTGTTTGGGGTGTAGGTGGTGTCTATCCCGGTAGCCCCGGTTGAGGGCTGAAGGTAGATTCGCGTTGAGGCTTTTCCGTTCCTTCGCGTCCATCCTCCCTTGCAGGGCGCGCACCGGCTTGCAAGCCGGTGCCGCTCGTCCGGCGCGGGCCATGGCCCACGAATTCCCGGTCTCGCCCCCCGCTCCTCTCCCAAGCTGAGAGGGGAGGCTCGAGCTTGCCCTTCTCCACTCGGGAGAAGGGGAAGGGATGAGGGATGGCGTCCTTTGCGTTGAAAGCTTTGGACTTGGCTCAGCGCAGCAGGCCGATCACCTCGCCGACATCGTCGAGTTGATCGAGTTTCCGTATCAGCTCAAACGCCTGCCCCGCGGATTTCTCCTGTATGCGCTGCGAATGCCGGGCGCAGTCCATGAACTTCGTCCGCAGCTCGTCCCATGACATGTCGCGACCCGGGGAGCCGGGCGCCTTGTCCACGCGGATGCTGTCGGAGCGGCCGTCGCGCAGCTTCACTTCGACTTCCACGAAACCGCGGCTGCCCGAGCTGCGCTTCTCGAACTGCGGATCGTCGCCCTGGCACGAGGGGTCCTCGGCGGCCTGGATGCGCGCGTAAAGCCGCTCGATTTCCGGGCGGCGCACGGCGGCGTCGGTGAACGTCTCCAGCGCGTACTTTCCTTCCAGCGCGCCGGCGGCAAGCGTGTAAGGAAGGCTGAACTTCCCTTCCAGTCCGGTGACGGGCCGCGGATACGTCAGTACCCGCATGCCGCCGGGCGGCATCCGGCAGATGATCCGGTCTACCGCTGCGGCGTCGAACCCGAGTTTCGAGCGCAATGCGAGCAGGCCGTCCATGGCGCGATGGGTGGCGTAGCAGCACGGAAATTTTTTCAGTGCGAGACCGGGATCCGCGATGACGAAAGGCCGGCCCAGGTTCCGGACCGCGGCGTCGGGATCGGAATCCTCCACGCCATAAGTGGAGAAAAATCCCGACGGCGCCTCCAGTATGTCGGGCGCGGCGGTGAATCCGGATTGCGCCAGGCGCAAAGCGGTCAGCGCGCTGCGCGCTGCGATACCGCTGTGCAGCGGCTTGGTCATCGTGCCGAAATTGCGCCGCAGGCCGCTCGACATCGAGGCGGCGATGCCGAATGCCTGCCGCGTCGTGGGTACGTCGAGATGGTGCAGCTTGGCCAGCGCCGCAAGCCCGGAGAACAGGGCCAGCGTCCCGGTGGCGTGGAAGCCGCGCCGGTAGTGGCCCTGCGTCATGCCGAGGCCGATCTTGCCGCCGATCTCGATGCCGATCACGTAGGCCTCGATAAACGCCTTTCCACTCACGCGCTCCCCGTTCAGGCTGGCCATCACGGCGGACAGGATGATGGTGCTCGGGTGCGCCGGCATGATCGCCAGCACGTCGTCGTAATCGAGCGCGTGGCCAAATGTGCCGTTGACGAGCGCCGCCATCTCGGGCGCGGCCGTCAGGCCGGTGCCCAGGAGCGGGATCGGGCCGCGTTCCTGGCCCGCGCCCGCGTAGCGCAGCAGCGGCTCCGCCACTTCGGAGCCGGCGCCCGCGAGTATCACCGCGAAAGTGTCGGCGATGGCCTT
>CAYYZZ010000119.1:3306-7803 GCA_964476235.1 uncultured Streptomycetaceae bacterium
TAGTCGTCATTGCTCATCCTTCAGCCAAGCATGCTTTATGATACGTCCCCAAGGCGCGCGCCACCTACTCCGGGAGGAATCCACATGCCAGACATGCCCAAGTCGGTCAGGATCAACGAGGAAGGCCCGCGCGAGGGCTTCCAGATCGAGTCCGCGGCGATCCCCACCGCGCGCAAGATCGAGCTCATCGAGGCGCTCTCGGAAACGGGCTTGAAGCACATGCAGATCGTCTCCTTCGTCAACCCGAAGAAGGTGCCGGGCATGGCGGACGCCGAGCAGGTGGTGGCGGGCTTCACGCCGAAAGCCGGCGTCGAGTACACCGGCCTCTGGCTGAACGAGAAGGGGCTCGAGCGCGCGCGGGCGACCGGGAAGCTGACGCTCGAGGGCAAGATCTCCATCTATGCCTCCGAGAAATTCTCCATGAGGAACAACAACCGCTCCACCGCGCAGGAGTTCGAGTACGCGCGTCGAGTGCTGGATCAGTACAAGGAGAACGGCATCCCCGTGGAGCGGGGATCGGTCGCCAGCGCATTCGGCTGCAACTTCCAGGGCGATATTTCGACCGCGACGGTGCTCGACATTGTGCGCCGCATTTTTGAGATCGCTGAAGAGAACGCCATCCGGCTCAGGGAGATTTCGCTGGCGGACACGATGGCATGGGCTACGCCACAATCGATCCGGCGTACGGTGGGCGCGATTCTCGAGAAATATCCCGATATGCGTATCAATCTGCACCTGCACGACACCCGCGGGATGGGAATCGCGAACGCCTACGCGGGCCTCGAGATGGGCGTGGACATGTTCGACGCCTGTGTCGCGGGGCTGGGCGGCTGCCCGTTCGCGGGACACGCGGGCGCGGCGGGCAACGTCTGTACCGAGGACCTGGTGTTCATGTGCGAGGAGATGGGCATCCGCACCGGCGTCGACCTCGAGCGCCTGCTCGAATGCGCGCGGCTGGCCGAGGACATCGTCGGGCACCCGCTGCCCGGTTCGGTGATGCGCGGCGGCAGCCTGGGCAGGTTGCGCGCCGGCGCGCAGTGACCATCGAATCGACCGAAAGACCCGAACCGATGCCCGCGCAGCCTCATGGTTCCGCCGAGGGGCTGCCCCTGGCCGGGATACGGGTACTCGAGCTGGGCCACACCGTCATGGGG
Source organism: uncultured Streptomycetaceae bacterium (assembly GCA_964476235.1). Taxonomy (GTDB): domain Bacteria; phylum Pseudomonadota; class Gammaproteobacteria; order Burkholderiales; family SG8-41; genus SG8-41. Next base: position 4,461 of record CAYYZZ010000119.1, read on the forward strand.
CCGTCGTGCTCGCTGGTGCTGGCCGACCTCGGCGCCGACGTCATCAAGATCGAGCCGCTCGAGGGCGACCGCACCCGCGCCAATATCGGCTTCGGCTCCGCGCTGTTCCCCGTTTTCAACCGCAACAAGCGCAGCCTCGTCATCGACCTCAAGTCGGCGGCCGGTAATGCCGTCATTCACAAGGTGATCGCCCGCGCCGATGCGCTGATCGAGAACTTCGCGCACGGCACGATGGAGCGCCTCGGGCTGGGCTACGCGACGCTGGCGGCGGCGCACCCGCGGCTCGTCTATTGCAGCCTGAAGGGATTCCTGAGCGGCCCCTACGAGAAGCGGCCGGCGCTGGACGAGGTCGTGCAGTTCATGGGGGGGCTCGCCTACATGACCGGGCCCACCGGCATGCCGCTGCGCGCGGGCGCTTCGGTGGTGGACATCACGGGAGGGCTGTTCGGCGCCCTCGGCATCCTCGCCGCGCTACGGGAGCGCGAGCACACCGGCCGTGGCCAGGAGATCAGGAGCGCGCTGTTCGAGTCCACTGCCTTTCTCGTCTCGCAGCACATGGGCCAGCAGGCGATGTCGGGCGTGGCGCCGCCGCCGATGCCGGAGAAGGCGCGCTCGTGGGCGATCTACGAGACGTTCGATACCGCCGACGGCAAGACGATCTTCATCGGCCTGACCAGTAACAATCACTGGCGCCGCTTCTGCGAGGAATTCAAGCTCCGGGATCTGTTCGAGGATCCGGTATTGAAGACCAACCCGCAGCGAGCGCGGGCCCACGACCGGATCGCGCCCATCGTCGCCGGGATCGCGAAGCAGCACACCTACGAGAAGTTGGCTTCGATCCTCGAGTCGCTCGATATCCCGTTCGCGCCGCTCGCCAAGCCCGGCGATCTCTTCGACGACCCCCACCTGAACCACGGCGGGCGCATGCTCGACGTGCTCCTGCCCACCGGAAAGCTCGCCAAGCTGCCCGGGCTGCCGCTGGAGATGGGCGGACGGAAATCCCGCGTCCGCAGCCAGCCGCCGCGCATGGGCGAGCACACGCGGGAGATACTCGCGGACGCGGGCTACACCGCGGCGGAAATCGAGAAACTCATCACGCAGCGCGTGGTGATCGAATCGGACTTGTGGAGAAACGAATAGGGCAGGGATGAGGGATGAGGGATGAGGGATGAGGGATGAGGGCGGAGGGATGACCTTGTTTAGGAAGCTCTGCAAAAGCCGCTTTTCGTCATTCCCGCGTAGGCGGGTATCCCCTTCCCCCTTTCAGGGGGAAGGTAGGATGGGGGTGCTGGATCCCCGCCTCCGCGGGGATGACTTTTGCGGAGCATCCTTTACCTGCTTCCGCTCTGCGGGGGTCATCCTTCATCCTTTATCCTTCATCCTTTGCTGCGCGTTGGCCGCGTTCGCCGCCCACGCGCAGCAGTTCCCGTCGCGGCCGGTACGGATGATCATCCCGTTCCCCCCCGGGGGCAGCACGGACATCTACGCGCGCATCCTCGCGCCGGAGCTGTCGAAGGCGCTCAACCAGCAGGTGGTGATCGATAACCGGCCCGGCGCCGGCGGCGCGCTGGGCGCCGAGCTCGCGGCGAAGGCGCCCCCCGACGGCTACACGATCTGGATCGGCCAGGCCAACAACCTTGCCATCGGTCCGGCGATGCGCGCGAAGAACCCGTACGACCCGGTCCGCGATTTCACGCCGATCACGCTGCTGATGAAGTCGCCCCAGGTCATGGTGGTCAACGCGGGCTCGCCGATCGCGACGATCGGAAGTCTCATCGCCGCTGCGAAGGCGAACCCGGGCAAGCTAACCTACGGCACCGCCGGCATCGGCAGCACCGGCCATATCAACGGCGAGCTGTTCAACCAGGCGGCGGGCGTCAACATCACCCACATTCCGTACAAGGGCGCGTCGCCGGCGATGGTCGACCTGCTCGGCGGCCGCATCACCTACATGGCGACCTCGACGGCGTCCGCCACCCAGTTCATGAAAGAGGGCAAGATCAAGGCGCTGGCGACGAGCGGGCTGAAGCGCACGCCGATGCTGCCCGACGTGCCGACCGTGGCGGAATCGGGCCTGCCCGGGTACGAGGTCGTGTCTTTCCACGGCATGCTGGCGCCGGCGAAGACGCCGCGCGACATTGTAGTAAGGCTCAACCGGGAGCTGCTGGCCATCCTCAAGGGGCCCGAGGTCCGGAAGCTGCTGCTGGCCGAGGGCGGGGAAATCTTCCCGAGCACCCCGGAAGAGTTCGCGGCGTTTCTGCGCAACGAAGTCACGAAGTGGGCGAAGGTCATCAAGCAGGCCGGCATAACGGCCGAATAACCGGAAGGCAGAGGAGAAGGAAGCATGCGCTCGACCGTATTCTTGACCGGAGACGTCAACCTGCTGGGCGTCGAGGACAACGCCGTCCCGTTCCGGCGGGTGGCGGACACGCTGAAGCAGGCGGACGTCGTGTTCAGCAACCTCGAGTGCTGCCTGTACGACGCGCCGGTCGCGCGCACCATGATGCCCGACGAGCTTTCCGGCTACGACGGCTTTTATGCGCCGACGGCGACCGGGCCGGCGCTGCTGGCGGGAGGATTCCACTGCGTCGGCAATGCGAACAACCAGAACTACGGGGCCGAAGCGATCATGTCCTCGAACGCCTGCCTCGACCGGCTCGGCATCCCGCACGTGGGAACCGGCGCCAACCGGACGGCCGCGCGGGCGCCCGCGGTCATCACCCGCAACGGCACGCGCTTCGGGTTCCTGCAGCGCACTTCCCAGTACTGGCCCAACAATCACGAGGCGGGAGAGACGCAGCCGGGCGTGGCGGTCATCAAGGTGTATACCGCCTATCAGCCGGTCTACTACAAGGACGGGACGCTGCCGCCCAACCGGCCGGGCACGCCGCCGAAAATACTGACGTGGTGCGACCGCGGCTACCTCGACCAGTTCAAGCAGGACGTGAGCGCGCTGAAAGCGCAGTCGGACATTGTCGTGTCCTCGCACCACATGGGCCACCGCGGCGAGATCCTCGACTTCCAGGTGGAGATCGCGCACGCCGCGATCGACTCGGGCGCGGACGTGGTGATGGCGCACGCCGAGCACTACCCGCTCGCCGTCGAGATCTATCGCGACAAGCCGATCTTCTACGGCCTCAGCAGCTTCTGCTTCATCAAGAGCAACAAGCGCTACCTCAAGGGCTGGGTGGGGGTGATGGCTCGCGTCACGTTCGAGGATCACAAGGTGAGCAAGGTGGCTTATTCGCTGGTGCGGCAGAATGACGCCACCGAAGTGTTGATCCGGCCGGCGGTGGAGGAAGCCGAGGCGATCGCCGAGCTCGAGCGGATGTCCAAACGATTC
>CAYYZZ010000120.1:0-7791 GCA_964476235.1 uncultured Streptomycetaceae bacterium
GAACATAGCCCCCGGTCCAGCCCATGACGAACGAAAGCCCGTCGAAGCCGGAGAGATAGAGCGTGCCGGCCATGCCGATGAACGAAGCCGCGCTCATCCAGTCGGCGCCGGTCGCCATGCCGTTGAAGAACGCCGGCACACGCCTGCCCGCGACGTAATACTCCGCCGGGTCGACAGTGCGGCTGATGACGCCGATCATCGCGTAGAGGGCGATCGTGGCGAACAGAAACCAGTAACCGATCCATTGCCGCGACATGCCCATCTGCTCGGCTACCGCCAGGGCCAGCACGAAACCGATGAAGCCGCCGGTGTACAGCCCGTAGAATTTCTTGAGCTGACTGTTGAATGCCTTGTTGCTGAAAGCGCTCATAGGTCTTCTCCTTCTTCCACGCCGTACTGGGGATCGAGGGCATTCATGTAGCGCTGGTAGACCCAGATGATCACCACGTAGATGATCAGCGAGCCTTGGGCAGACATGTAGAAGCCGAGCGGGAAGCCGAGGAAGGTGATGCTGTTCAACTCCCTCGCATACCAGCCTTCGACGAAAGTAGCGATGAACCAGATCACCATCAGGATCGTGGTGATCACGAGGTTTTTCCGCCAGTATTCCCGGTGCTTTTCGGTCAATTCCATGAATCCCTCCTAGGGGTGGATACGCGGCGGCAATCGCGGCCGCTGGGGATGCAAGCGTGTTTCCCGTTCTTTTTCGGCGCTTTAATGCTAGTGATAAATTCTTACAAAATCCTGAACCGGCGACATAGAATGAAGCGGGAGGCAGGTATGCTGCGCTGCATGATGAATGCATGGAGTGGTCCTGCGGGAGGCGGTATTGCGGATACTCATCACCGAGGATGACGCGGCGCTGGCCGAGGCGCTGCAGTTCTCGCTCTCGCAGGCGGGCTACGCGGTGGATTGGGTCGCCAACGGCGCTGCCGCCGACGAGGCGCTCAAGGGCGACGTCTTCGGGCTAGTCATCCTCGATCTCGGGCTGCCCAAGCTCGACGGGTTCGAGGTGCTGCGCCGGTTGCGCCGGCGCAATTCGTCGTTGCCCGTGCTGATCCTGTCCGGGCGCGAAAAGCCCGAGGAGAAAGTGCTCGGTCTCGACCTCGGCGCCGACGACTACCTGGTCAAGCCGTTCAGCCTGAACGAGTTGCAGGCGCGGGTCCGCGCGCTGCTGCGCCGGGGCCAGCAGGGCGGGGTGGCGCCGCAGATCAGCTACGCGGGCCTCGCGTTCGATTCCGTGGGCCGGGCGGCCAGCGTCAACGGCAAGACGCTGCCGTTATCGCTGCACGAGGTCGGCGTGCTCGAGGTCCTGTTGCACCGGTTCGGGCGCGTGGTGAGCAAGGAGAAGCTGGTCGAGCAGCTCTACAGCTACGACAAGGAAGTGAGCCACAACGCAATCGAGGTCTACGTGCACCGGCTGCGCAAGAAGATCTCCGGAGCGGGCATCACCGTGCGCACCCTCTACGGGCAAGGTTACTTGCTCGATTACGTGAACCACTAGGCGCCGAGCAGGCCGGCGACGGTCTCGATCAGTTCTTTGGTGGCGAACGGCTTGGTCATGTAGGCGTTGGCGCCGGCCGCGATGCCTTTTTCCATCTCGCTTTCCCTGCCGCGCGCGGTCAGCATCAGTATCCTGGCATCCTTCGTCGCCGGGTTGCCGCGTATCCGGCGGCATACCTCGAAGCCATCGAGCAGGGGCAGCATGACGTCGAGGATAACCAGATCGGGCTTCAGGGTCGCGGCGAGCTTGATCGCGGCCGCCCCGTCCCGCGCCACCGCAACCTCGTACCCTGCGCCTTTCAGCAGAAATTCGAGCGAGAGGACGATGTTTGGTTCGTCTTCGGCGATGAGGATGCGCTTTCCCATGGCTTTCTTGTTCCGGGTTCAGTGTTCAATGCTGTTCACGTGCCGACCTCCTGTTGCAACTCGGAACCTGGAACTTTGAACTCGGGACCGGTCTTGAGCGGCAGGGTGAAGGAGAACATGGAGCCTGCGCCGGGTTGGCTCTCCACCCACAGGCGGCCGCCGAAGTGGTCGATGATCTGGCGCGAGATAGCCAGGCCCAGCCCGCTGCCCTTGGGCTTCTGCGTGAGTGTGTCGCCGACCTGGCGGAACTTGTCGAAAATGACCGCCTGGTCGGCCGGGCTGATGCCGATGCCGTTGTCGGCGACGTCAACGCGGAGGAAATCGCTCTGCCGCACGAGGGAGACGGTCACTTTCCCATCGGGGCGCTCGCAGAACTTGGCGGCATTGGACAGCAGGTTCAGCATCACCTGCATCAGGCGGTCGCGGTCGGCGACGACTGTCGGCACCCGCTGCGGCAAGCTCGTCTCCAGCTCGATATTCCTGTCCTTGAGCAGCTGGCTCACCGCCGTGAGGGAGTCTTCGACCACCTCGCGCATGTCGATTTCGCTGGTGTGCCATTCGGCGTTGCCGGACTCGATCTTGGCGAGGTCCAGCACCTGGTTGATGAGGCGCGTCAAACGCTCGGACTCCTTGATAATGATCCCCAGGAATTTGGCGCGCTGCGCGTCATCGAGCCGGGGATTGTCGTTCAGAATCTCGGAGAACGCGCGGATCGAGGTGAGCGGGGTGCGCAGCTCGTGCGTCACCGTCGAGATGAAATCGTCCTTCAGCCGGTCGAGTTCCTGCAGCCGCTGGTTGGCGCTGCGCAGCTCGTTGGTCGCGGCCTCGAGCTCGCGCGATTTCTGCTCGAGCTGGCGGCTGTAGGCGAGCACCTGCGAGGCCTCGTCGATGATGTTCATCACTTCGTCCAGTCCCAGCGGCTCTTCCTCGACCACCGAAGCCACCATCACGCGCGCGGAGGCGCTGCCGATGGCGCCGGCGAGCAGCGATTCCGCGTAGTGCACCAGATTGGCGTCGGCGGCGAGCGCCTCGACCGACTTGGCGCCACGGCTGCGGGCGTATGCGGCGAAGGCTTCCTGAGCCCGGTCCGGCCCGAGGAAGCGGCCGAGAAGCTGCTGCAGGTCGTTCACCGAGGCGCTGCCGCGCCAGAAGCGCGAGCCGGGGGCCGCGGCAGGGTGCTTGAGCGCGTCCACGAACACCGTGGCCTGGCCGTGCTCGGCGGCGCTCGGTCCCTTGAACAGCGATACGCCGATGTAGCAGCCGATGTTGGCGAGCATGCTCCAGAACAGGCAATGCGTGATGTCGTCCAGCCCGTACAGGCCGAACAGCTGCTGCGGCCTGAGCAGATCGGTTCCGAACAGGCCATGGGAGAGGAACGTGATCGGCAGCCAGCCCGATTTGGCAAAGGAGGGCAGCAGCAGCGTGTAGATCCACACCAGGAAGCCCGCAGCCAGTCCACCGATTGCACCGGTTCGCGTGCCGCCTTTCCAGAAGATGCCGCCGATGATCGCCGGCGCGAACTGCGCTACCGCCGAGAACGAGATCAACCCGATCGACACCAGCGCGTAGGCTTCGCCCGCCAGGTAGAAATAGAGGTAGCCCAGCACCAGGATCAGCACTATCGCGCCACGGCGGATGCCAAGCAGCAGTCCCGAGAGGTCGCGGCGCTCGGTCAGCCGCAACGGCTTCATGCGCAGCAGCACCGGCATTAACAGGTCGTTGCACACCATGGTGGAGAGCGCGATGGTCTCGACAATGACCATACCGGTCGCAGCCGAGAGTCCCCCGATGAAGGCGAACAGCGCGAGCCACGGCCGCTGCTCGGCGATCGGCAGCGTGAGCACGAACGTGTCCGCGTCTACCGTGCCGCCGGGGAAGTGTAGCAGCCCCCCGAAGGCGATCGGCAGTACGAAAATGTTGATCGCGAGCAGGTAGAGCGGGAACAGCCAGATCGCCTTGGTGAGGTGGCGCTCGTCCACGTTTTCCACCACCGTCACCTGGAACTGGCGCGGCAGGAACATGATGGCGGCCATCGACAGGAAGGTGAGCGAGGCCCACGCCGTGTAGTTGCCGCTATCGCCCCCGAACGTGAGCAGGGAGCTCAACTGGGCCACCTGGCCGGCGCGGTTGAAGATGTCGCCGAAGCCGTCGTACATCCAGAAGGTGACGAACAGGCCCACCGCGATGAAGGCCAGCAGCTTCACCACCGACTCGAACGCGATCGCCGCCACCAGCCCCTCGTGACGCTCGGTGGCGTCGAGGTGGCGCGTGCCGAACAGGATGGTGAAGGCGGCGAGCAGCATCGCGATGTAGAAGGTGTTGTCGCCGAGGAACAACGGCGCGCCCTGCTTGTCGGGCATCGCGACCTCGGGATACTGCAGGACGATGGAGAAAGTGTTGGAGATCGCCTTCAGTTGCAGCGCGATGTAGGGGATGATCCCGACCACGGCGATGATCGTCACCAGGCCGCCCAGCATCTGGCTCTTGCCGTAGCGCGAAGCGATGAAGTCCGCGATGGACGTGATCCGGTTCTGCTTGCTGATGCGGATGATCTTCAGCATCACGTACCACCACAGCGCCGCCATCAGGGTGGGGCCGAGGTAGATCGGCAGGAAGCCGATGCCGCTGGTCGCGGCGCGCCCGACGCTGCCGTAGAACGTCCACGTGGTGCAATAGACCGCGAGAGAGAGCGCGTAGATATAGGGGTTCGCGATGATGCTGCGGCCCTCGTCGGCGCGCTTGTCGCCGTAATACGCAATCGCGAACAGCAGTCCCACGTAGGCGAACGAGGCGATGACGATGACGGGAGCGGTGAGCATGAGCGGGAATCGCGCCGGGCCGCGCGAGGATCTCAGTCGTTGCGTTTCTCGACCACCAGCGCCATCAGGCCGATGAGCAGCGCCCAGACCACGAAAACGTAAGCGTAAAGAACAGGAATGCCGAGCACCCGGCCGGTGCTGGCAAAGAGGTTCAACAGCGGGTAGTTGAGCAGGAGGCAGCCCAGCAGGAACAGCGCCACCAGGCGCTGTCCCTTGATGCTCGGTCGGATCATGGTCCCTCCGGTGAGGGTCGGGCGGGGGACGCGCGGGCCGGGATCAGCCTGCCGTCTCGCTGAGTTGCTTCAGTATCGCCGGGTTCTCGAGCGTGGTGACGTCCTGCGTGATCTCCTCGCCCTTGGCAATCGAGCGCAGCAGCCGCCGCATGATCTTGCCGGAGCGGGTCTTGGGCAGGTTGTCGCCGAAGCGAATGTCCTTGGGCTTGGCGATGGAGCCGATTTCCTTGCCGACCCAGTCCTGCAGTTCCTTGACGATTTTCTTCGCGTCATCACCGCCGGGCCGCGCCTGCTTCAGCACGACGAAGGCGCAGATGGCCTCGCCGGTCAGGTCGTCGGGCCGGCCGACGACCGCGGCTTCCGCGACCTTCGGATTGGCAACCAGCGCGGACTCGATTTCCATGGTGCCGAGACGGTGGCCGGAGACGTTGAGCACGTCGTCGATGCGGCCCATGATGCGGATGTAGCCTTCCGCGTCGAACGAGGCGCCGTCCCCGGTCAGGTAATACTTGCCCTTGAAGTCCTCGGGGTAATAAGTCTTCTTGAAGCGCTCGGGGTCGCCCCAGATCGTCCTCAGCATCGCGGGCCATGGCTTCTTGATTACCAGTATTCCGCCCTTGCCCTTGCCCACCGAGCGGCCGGTCTCATCCACGATATCGGCGAAGATGCCGGGCAGCGGGAACGTCGCTGAGCCGGGCTTGGTCGGCGTCGCGCCCGGCAGCGGCGAGATCAGGTGGCCGCCGGTCTCGGTCTGCCACCAGGTGTCCACGATCGGGCAGCGGCCGCCGCCGACGGTCTCGTGATACCACATCCACGCCTCGGGGTTGATCGGCTCGCCCACCGTGCCGAGGATGCGCAATGAGGACAGGTTGTACTTCTTCGGCAGGTCGCCGCCGGCTTTGATCAGCGAGCGGATCGCCGTGGGCGCCGTGTAGAACACCGTCACCTTGTGATCCTGGATCATCTTCCAGAAGCGCCCGGCGTCCGGATAGACCGGCACGCCCTCGAAAACGACCTCGGTCGCGCCGCAGGCGAGCGGGCCATAGGTGGTGTAGGAATGCCCGGTCACCCAGCCGACGTCGGCAGTGCACCAGAACACGTCGGACGGCTTGTAGTCGAACACCCACTTCATCGTCAGGATGGTCCACAGCAGGTAGCCGCCGGTGGAATGCTGGATGCCCTTGGGTTTGCCGGTGGAGCCGGAGGTGTAGAGGATGAACAGCGGATGCTCGGCATTGACCCAGGTCGGCTCGCACGTGTCCGACTGCCCATTGAGCAGCTCGTGCAGCCACACGTCGTGCTTGGGGTTCCACTGCACCTTGGTGCCGGTGCGCTTGTACACCACGACGGATTTGATCGATTCGCACCCGCCCATGGCGAGCGCCTCGTCCACCGTGGGTTTCAGCGGAATCTCGCGGCCGCCGCGGAACTGGCCGTCGGCGGTGAGCACCGCCACCGCCCCGGCGTCGATGATGCGCTCCTGCAGGCTCTTGGCCGAAAACCCTCCGAATACCACCGAATGGATGGCCCCGATGCGGGCGCAGGCCTGCATCGCCATCACGACTTCTATCGACATCGGCATGTAGACGACGACCCGGTCGCCCTTCTTGATGCCGAGCGACTTGAGTCCGTTCGCCATCATGCAGACGCGGCGGTAGAGCTCTTTGTAGGTGATCTTCGTGACCTTGCCGTCGTCGGCCTCGAAGATGATGGCGGTCTTGTCGGGCTGGGTCTTGAGGTGGCGGTCGAGAGAGTTGTAGGAGGCGTTCAACTCGCCGTCGTGGAACCACTTGAAGAACGGCGCCTTGCTCTCATCGAGGACCTGGGTGAAGGGTTTGTGCCACAGCACGTTCTCGCGCGCGAGCTTTCCCCAGAATCCCTTGAAGTCCTTCTCGGCCTCGGCGCAGAGCTTGCGGTAGGCGTCCATGCTCGAGATGGCCGCCTGCTTGGCGAATGCCGGAGGCGGCGGGAAGACGCGGTTCTCCTGGAGTACGGACTCGATCGTCTTCGTGGCCATGCATTCCTCCGGTTTCGGTATCGATTAAAGATTCTAGCGGAATCCACGGCGAGTGGCCGCGCCGGGCAATAATGCTTACAATCTGCTGACGGCGGGCCTCCCCGCATTGCAGGGTAGTGAACCTGGTCAGGTCCGGAAGGAAGCAGCCACAGCTATTTCTTGCAAGTGCCGGGGGTAAGGCTCGCCTCCCTTTTTGGGTTAACATTCGACGCGGTTTGCACAGCGTCGGATGACAAGAAATGAAAAAAATAATGTCGGCGGGGGTGGTGGCAGCATTTTTCATCATGGCCGGCGTACCAGCAGCGGCAGTGGATGGAATGGCAGTCGAGGCCGGCACCGGCGATGGCAAAAGCGAAGGCACCGACATCGGGCAGGTTGCCATCCAGTGGAACTGGAGCCGGCGCTGGCTTCAGGGCAGCGATTGGCACGTCGGCGGTTATTGGGACCTGGGACTGGCCCATTGGCGCCGTGGCGTACCTGCCGGCCAGAACGGAGATATCACGGAGATCGGCATGACGCCCGTGTTCCGCTTGCAGCGCAACGGCCTTTCGGGGCCTTACCTGGAGGCGGGCATCGGGTTCCACTTGCTGTCGAAGTCCAGCCTCGGCGACAGGCGGTTCAACACGCTGTTCCAGTTCGGCGACCACTTTGGCTTCGGTTATCGCTTCGGCGCCAGGAATGCACTGGACCTAGGATACCGCTATCAGCACTTATCCAACGCCGGCATCAAAAAACCCAACGACGGCATCGAGTTTCACCAGATCCGGCTGCAGTATCACTTCTGACAGTGACCGGTGACCGGAGACTTGAGTTGGCAGTTGGCAGCCGTCAGTTGGCAGTAACTGCAAACTGC
>CAYYZZ010000121.1:0-7781 GCA_964476235.1 uncultured Streptomycetaceae bacterium
AACAGCCCCAACTCTTCGATACCCATCCCGAAGTCCGCCTGGACTTCAAGCACGTCCGCAAAGCGCTCAAGCAGGACTACACCCGCCCCTTCCTGCTGGTCGACACCAACATCGTTCGCACCAAGGTCCGCCGCTTCAAAGCCGCGATGCCGCGGGTCAATCCGCACTACGCGGTCAAGGCCAACCCCGATCCCCGGGTGCTGAAGGTCCTGATCGAGGAGGGCACCGGCTTCGAGATCGCCTCGATCGCCGAGCTCGACACGCTGCTCGAGCTGGGGGTGCCGGCCGCCGAGATCTATTACAGCAACCCGATGAAGTCGCGGGCTTACATCGAGTATGCGGTAGCCAAGGGCGTCGAGTGGTTCGTCCTGGACAGCGTCGAGGAGTTGCGCAAGATCCACAGCGTCAAGCCCGATGCCAAGCTCTACGTCCGCATCGAGGCCCCCAATGTGGGCAGCGACTGGCCGCTCGCCGGCAAGTTCGGCATGAAGCCGGGCGAGGTGGACGGGGTCATCGCCGAGGCGGCGGCGCTCAAGGCCGACCTGGCCGGGGTTACCTTCCACGTCGGCTCCCAATGCCGCAATCCGGAAAACTGGCGTGTCGGCATCCAGAGCGCCAAGCGGGCGTTCAAAAAGATGCGCCTCGCCGGCTTGAATCCCCGGCTGCTCAACATCGGCGGCGGCTACCCGGTGCGCCACGTCAAGCCCATCCCCTCGATCGAGAAGATCGCCGAGGTGGTGAACCACGCCCTGCGCGACGTGCCCCAGACCGTGCGGGTGATGGCCGAGCCCGGCCGCTACTTCGTGTCCGACGCCGGCTACTTCGTCTGCCGGGTGGTCGGTACCGCGACCCGTTCGGGCAAGCGCTGGATGTACTGGGACGCCGGCGTGTTCGGCGGCGTCATCGAGACCACCGAAGGCCTGCGCTACGACGTGCAGACCGACCGCAACGGCAAGCTCATCCCCTGGAACGTTGCGGGCCCCACCTGCGATTCGGTGGACGTGTGCATGCGTGACGAGATGTATCCCGAGGACCTGCGCGAGGGTGATTTCATCTACATCGCCAACGCCGGCGCCTATACCACCGCCTACGCCAGCAACTTCAACGGTTTCCCGCTGCCGGAAGTGCGGGTGATCTAGCTACCGGCGCCAGGCTCAGCGAAAAAGACAAGCGGGCCGCATGGCCCGCTTTTTTGTTCATGACCGGTTCTGCCGGCCATAATGGGATAAGTGCCGGGATATCCTGCCGTGACCGAATTCGCCAGCCTGCTGCGTTCCGCCATCCCGGGTATCGCCTGGCCGGCCGTCCCGGGGCAGGAAGCCGCCGCGATGCTGGCTCTGCAGTTCCAACTCGGGACATCCCAGTGGCTTGCGCCAGAGCGGTTGCGCGAGCTCCAATTCCACCAGCTGGAAGCGCTACTCCGACATGCCTGGGACACCGTGCCGTTCTACCGCGAGCGCTGGCGCGGACTCTACGACCCCGCCCAGCCGCTTACACCGGAACGCTTCTCCCGGCTTCCGCTTCTGACGCGGAGCGAGTTGCAGGCCAATTTCGACATCCTCAGGAGTACCGCTGTCCCGGGTGCTCACGGGCCGGTGGCGGAGAGCCGGACGTCCGGCTCGACCGGCCAGCCGGTGCGCGTACTCAAGACGGGACTCTTCCAAATGCTCTGGCAGGCCATCGTGTTGAGAGAGCACCAGTGGTTCAGGCGGGACCTGGGCGGCAAGCTCGCTGCAATCCGGCAGGGAGTGACGGAAGGCGAGGCCGATGGCTGGGGTCCGGCGACAGATGCGGTGGCTCGGACCGGTCGTTCCGCGACCTTGCCCATTCGCACTGACGTGGATACCCAGTTGAGGTGGCTGGAACGGCAACAGCCGGATTACCTCATGACCTACCCGTCGAACCTTGCCGAATTGGCGAGGATTTCTATCGCGCGCGGCATCCGATTGCCGCGGCTGCGCGAGGCGCGCACGTTTGGCGAGATTCTGGATCCGGAAACGCGCGAGCTGTGCCGGCAGGCGTGGGGCGTCCCGGTAACCGACGCCTATTCCTCCGACGAGGCAGGTTATATAGCCCTGCAATGCCCGGAGCACGAGCACTACCACGCCCAATCCGAAAGCGTCCTGCTGGAGATCCTCGACGATCGGGACAACCCGTGCGGGCCCGGCGAGACGGGCAGGGTAGTAGTTACCACCCTGCACAATTTCGCGATGCCGCTGGTGCGCTACGAAATGGCCGATTACGCGCAAGTCGGCGTGCATTGCCCATGCCGCCGGGGGTTGCCCGTGCTGGAACGCATCGTCGGAAGGGTGCGCAACTTGCTGGTGACCGCCGACGGGAAACGCTTTTGGCCCGCTCTCGGTACCCGCGGAATTACCGACATCGCCCCAGTGCTGCAGTATCAGGTCGTGCAGAAGGAGCTGGATCTGATCGAAGTGCGGTTGGTGACTGCTGCTCCGCTGACACCCGGGCAGGAGGACGGCGTGCGACGGCACTTGCAGTCCCGACTGCCGCCGGGACTGCGGTTGAGACTCGTCTATTGCGACAGCATCCCGCGCAGTGCCGGCGGTAAATTTGAGGATTTCGTCTCGGAGATAGGAGCTTCTCCACGATGACCGAGCTGTCAGGAACGTCTCGCCACGGTGCCGAGGTATTCGCCGACACGCCGGATCGAGGGACCGTGCAGGCGGTGCCTATTGTCGGCGGGCATGGACGTGGCTGACAACTGGTCCACCTCGAATCCGGCGCGCTCGAACAGTTCGCGTACTTCTTCCGCCGAGCTCACCGCATGGGTTACGTGACCGTTTGCGTAAGTTTCCGCCCGTCGCGCCAGTTCCTCCGGATCCACCTTCAGCAGCTCCCGCATTTCCCAGGCGGCGCTCAGCACCGCCGCGTGTAAAGATCGCGCCTGTTCGGCGGAAAAGCAGATCCGCTCCCCGGCGCTGCCGGGGCGCAGCCGGGTCATCGTGATGACCTTGCCGCCCGGACGCAGCAGTTCCCGCAGTTTCGCTGCCAGACCGGGGCGGCGTTCATGCGGGAACCGCCCCAGAAAGGCATCGGTGCAGATCGCATCGAACGAGGCGGAAGGCGCAAAATCCATCACGTCAATACGGGCGGTATCGATCCTGCATGACATCCGTTCGGCGTACCAGCGGTTGAGCATCAGCGGGGTTTCGCACAAGTCGAGCACGGTGATAGCGGGCTCGATTCGCCTTCCGTGGAATGCCGCGAACACTCGCACCAACATGGCATAGTCGGCCGTGCCGCAGATCAAAACGCGGGGTGCACCCGCGGCGCCGGTCACTGCTTCCAGGGCGTGCAGGTAGAAACCGGCGCGGTGCTCCATCGAGCCCACGAGTCCCAGTACGCGCAGGTACTGCCATACACCGTGCGTCGGCGAGCAGTCCCCATGCGTTGCCGGGCCCATACCGCAAAGTTGCGGGGCGAGCCGCCACGCGAGCGGTGCGCTCTCCAGCAGGGGTTCTTCGATTTGCGCCATGATTGATGTCGGTCGACCGCGCATCATAACGGCGGTTAAATGCAACGTCGAGGCGCGACGCGAGTGCTACACTGCGCGCGTCCCAAGGTGCGTGTGCCATGGCTGATCGCGCTGATCTCGTTAAATCGTCCGTGACCGGCATGCTCTGGCCAGGGCTGCCAACCGCCACGGGTTCGCAGCTGCTTGCTCTCCAGTTCCAGCTCGAGCAGACACAGTGGTGGCCGCCAGAACAGTTGCGGCAACACCAGTTCCGCCAGCTCGGCCTCTTGTTGAATCATGCATTCGAGACCGTCCCGTTCTACCGCGAGCGGCTCCACGCGGCGCGGTTCCGCTCAGGCATGGATATAACGGATGCCTGGTTCGGGGGACTACCTTGCGTCACGCGCGCGGAGGCGCACACGCTAGGCAGCGCGCTGCACAGCGGCAGCGTTCCCGCTGCGCACGCGCCGGTGACCCAGGGACAGACCTCGGGCTCGACGGGGACGCCGGTCACCTTCCTCACGACCGGGGTCACGCAGCTGTTCTGGCAGGCCTTCAACCTCCGCGATCATCTCTGGCACCGGCGCGACCTCGGCCTGAAGCTGGCGACGATCCGGCCGGATCGCGGGGTGCGGGGTGACCGCGGCGTGACGGTTCCTCACTGGAGCCCAACTATCGCCGAGATATACCGCAACGGCCCTTCCGGCATCCTGCACAGCAGCAACTCCATAGAGCGCCAGATCGAGTGGCTGATCGAGCAGGACCCGGATTACCTCTTGACTCTCGGAAGCAACCTGCTGGAGCTGGCGCGCGAAATGCGCAGCCGCGGTATCCGGCTTCCGCGGCTGCGGGAGGCGCGCACTTTTGGTGACGCTTTGCGTCCGGAGGCACGGACGGAATGCGCCGGGCTACTGGGCGTGAAGGTCGTGGACATGTATACCGCCCAGGAAGCGGGTTACCTCGCGCTGCAATGCCCGGAACAGGATGGCTATCACGTGCAGAGCGAGAGCGTGATCGTCGAGATCCTGGACGAGGAGGGGCGGCTGTGCGCGGCCGGGCGGATGGGCAAGGTGGTGGTCACCACGCTGCACAATTTTGCAATGCCGCTGGTCCGCTACCAGATCGGGGATTACGCCGAGGCGGGCGCGCCGTGCCCGTGCGGCCGGGGGCTGCCGGTGATCCGCCGCGTATTGGGACGGGAGCGCAACCTTGCAATCACGCCGGACGGCCGCAAGTTTTACCCAAGCTTCGCAGCCGAGGTCTGGTCGCGAATCGCGCCGATCCGCCAGATACAGCTCGTGCAAAAGACGCGCCATCACATCGAGGTAAGGATAGCCATGGCACGCGCCCTCGAGCGCGATGAGGAACGCAATCTGGGCGCGGCCCTGCGTCAGTCCCTGGGACACCCGTACGAGTTCACGTTCGTGCGAGTGGACCTCATCCCCCGCTCGGCTAGTGGAAAATACGAGGACTTTGTTGCGGAGGCCGGCGCCTGAGCGGAGACGGTCCTGCGAGACCGGTCTCAAGTAGATAACGGGCAGTGAGGTTATCGAACACTGCCGAGCCCGTGGAGATGAACACGCGCGGCCGCTCCGAAGAAGAGGGAGGGGCGCGGTACACCCCGAGCAGGTCGCATACCGCCGTCGCGTCCGCCATTCCCCTCTCGATCCACGCCCTGAGGTCGCCGAAGCGCAGGGAGTCCAGCGTATCGCAGTAGAGGTCGGCGTAGCGGGTCCACATCGGATCGAGCTCGCTTTGCGTATCGGTATCCGCCCCCAGGCTCACGATCAGATTGGCGCCCCAGCCGGGAGGACTCGCGACCGGATTGTCGCTGGTTGTTGCAAGCACGACGACGTTCGCCGTGGTGATCTCGCCGAGTGCACGCGCTTCGCACCGCACCCCCGGGAATCTGCCGGCTAGCCAGCTTGCTGCCTGCCGCGCGCGCCGCGGTACGAGGTCGCTGAATACGACGCGCTTTACGCCGGCTGCGGCAACTGCGTACAGCCCCGCATAGAAACCGACCCTGCCGCTGCCGATGACGACCATCTCGTCCCGGCCTTGCGCCAGCGCGTCGATCGCAAGCGCGGCGCAGACCCCGGTGCGGGCCGAGGACAGCAGGCATGCCTCCATCACCGCACAAATGAAGTTCTCGGCAGGATCCAGGACCAGCAGCTTGCCTACGGTGATCTGGTCCCGGACGACGCGCTGCAGGGTATTGGTGCCGATCACCTTGACCGTCTTGGTCACAGTGTCGCCGCCGCGCACCTCGCACGGCATGACGCGAAAATCGCCGTGGGTAACCGGATCCTCGAACACCTGCTTCGGCGGCAGCACCATCTGCACCCGGCCGCTCGCGATCGCCTCAAGGGCGTTCTTGACGAAACACGCGTAGTCGGCGGGGCGCGTGGTAAGTAACTGGTGAACCTGCGATTCCGTGTAGTAACGAAATGGTTCGGGGTTGACCCTCAGCACGTCGCGCGGCAGGGCACCCGCGGCCTGCTGAGAGGCGGCGGGGGCAGTCGGGCGGCGGCGGGACGTTTTTTTCTTCACTCGCTGGAGTTACCGTTGATGGCGCATCACTGACCAACCCGCTTCTTGTTCTTCTTCATCCACTCGTCGGCTTGGGACTCGGACTGTCGGATCTGGTCGGTGGTCATGCTCTTGCCCACAGCCTTGAGACTTTCCTGGGATACATCATCGCCCTGCAGCGCTGCGACCTTCAACCAGAAGTAAGCTTGCAGCGGATCGCGCTCGACGCCTTTGCCCTCGTGGTAGAGCATGCCGAGATTGTGCTGCGCCTGGATGTGGCCGCGTTGCGCCGCCTTGCTGTACCACTGCACGGCCCGCTCGTAGTCCTGCGCGACGCCGTCGCCGTTGGCGAAGGAGAGGCCGAGGTTGTACTGCGCGCCGGGATCGTTCTGGGCGGCGGCGAAGTTCCACCAGCGGTGGGCGGCCTGCGAGTCCTTCTTCACGCCGTAGCCGCGCGAGTACATGAGCCCCATGGTGGTCTGCGCCCGGATGTCGCCCTGCTTGGCGAGCTTTTCGTACCAGCGCGCGGCCTCGCTGAAGTTCTGCTCGACGCCGTCCCGTCCGACGTAATAGGCATCCGCGAGCTGCCGCGTCGCGGTCCGGTCGCCAGCGTCGGAGCGGATCTTGAGGTCGTCGATATTGAGTTTGCCCTGCGCGCCCTGCGCGGCGGCATGCGGGATGCTCACGGCGAGCAGCGCGCATGCGACCGCAGCGAGCGCAGCGCGTTTAATGGCGGACGCGTTCATAGACGGCTTGGCGGTAAGCATGGTTGTGGCGCGCGTCGGCGGCATGCGCCTGCGACGAGACCTCGCGCCAGTCTCCCGGCTCGTATTCAGGCATATAGACGTCCCCGGCCACGTCGGATTCGACCGTCGTGAGATAGAGACGGCCGGCGAGCGGCAGGGCTGCCCGGAACAGGTCGGCCCCGCCGATCACGAAGATTTCCGGGTCGCCGCCGCAGGCCTCGATCGCGCCCTCCAGGGAATCTTTCACGATGGCACCTGGTACCCTCAACGCACGATTGCGGCTGACGATGACCGTGGTGCGCCCCGGCAGCAGTCGCCCGATGGATTCCCAGGTCTTGCGGCCCATGATGATGTGATGGCCCATGGTGAGGCTCTTGAACAGCTTCAATTCGTCCGGCAGGTGCCACGGGATCGCGCCGTCCGCCCCGATCACGCGGTTTTTCGCCATCGCCACGATGATGGAAAGCCGTGATTCGTGATTCGTGATTCGTGATTGGACTCGCGCCGAGGGCGATTTTCTCCCTTCACTCCTCACACCTTACTCCTCACTCAGACGGCGATCGGGGCCTTGATCGCGGGATGCGGATCGTAGTTCTCGAGCGTAAAGTCCTCGTACTTGAATTCAAAGATGTTTTTCACCGCCGGGTTGAGCTGCATCACCGGCGGCTTGCGCGGCGCGCGCCCGAGCTGCTCGCGCGCCTGCTCCAGGTGATTCAGGTAGAGGTGCGTGTCGCCTAAGGTGTGCACGAAATCGCCGGGCTTGAGCCCGGCGACCTGCGCAACCATCATCGTGAGCAGCGCGTAGGAGGCGATGTTGAACGGCACGCCGAGGAAGAGGTCGGCACTGCGCTGGTAGAGCTGGCACGAAAGTTTTCCGTCCGCGACGTAGAACTGGAAGAAAGCGTGGCACGGCAGGAGCGCCATCTTCGGCAGGTCGGACACGTTCCACGCCGAGACGATCATCCTGCGCGAGTCGGGGTTCTTGCGGATCTGCTCGAGCACCTGGCTGATCTGGTCGATGTGCCGGC
>CAYYZZ010000122.1:0-7754 GCA_964476235.1 uncultured Streptomycetaceae bacterium
CTTGCGGAGTGGCGCAGCGGTCGGCGACGATGTTCTCCCCGCCGGTGATCTCGGTGGTCTCGCCAAAACAAAGCGTCACGCCGAGCGGCTCGAGCTTGTCGAAGGCGCTGCCGACCGTCGGGTTGGAGCCGCACCCGGAGGTCGTATCCGACTCGCCGCATTTGCAGGAGACCCACAGGTCGCTGATCGGGGATTCCTCCTTCTTGAGCTCGGAGGCCCACTGCAGGTATTCCTTCGCGACCTTGGAGGCGCGCATGATGGTGTCGTGGTCGCCGTGCAGCTCGATGCCGAACCCGGTCACCGGCTTGCCGGTCTTGGCGATGCCGTCCACAACGCGCTTGGTCCACTGTTCCTCGATGCCGATCACCACCACGGCGGCGACGTTGGGGTTGGAGCCGGTTCCGATCAGGGTGCGGAAATGCAGATCGAGGTCGGCGCCGAACTGGAGCCGGCCATAGGGATGCGGCAGCGCCAGCGTGCCCTTGATGTTGTTGGCCACCGCCTCACACGCCGTGTTCGACAGGTCGTCCACGGGAAGAATGATGACGTGGTTGCGAATGCCGACGCGGCCGTTCTCGCGGCGATAACCCTGGAAAGTCGTTTTGCTGTTGATCATGTCAGGAATCCTTGTCTAATGGTGAAACGCGAAGCCTGAAATCTGGATGAACCGCACGCGCCCCGTCGCGTTTCACCATCTCTTGGTCTTCATGTTGTGCACGTGGGCGTGCTCGCCTTTCTTGATCGGCGCAATGGACTTGCCGACGTCGAAGCCGTACTTGATCACCGTCTCGCCGTTACCGATGTCCGTCAATGCAAGCTTGTGGCCGATCGGGATGTCGTTAAGCGCCTTGACCTTGATGGTCGAGTCGTCTTCCATCACCCAGCCGGTCAGTTCCTGCCCGGCCTTGATGCCTTCGACCACGATGACACCCACGGTGTCCTTCTTGTCGTGAACCAGAATATGAATCATTTCGACTCCTGAATCGGGCCGGCATTCAGGCGGGCCCGGGATGTACAAGGAAATGCGACGGATATTGTTCTTCTGGCGGCAATCGTAGCGCGCAAGCCGGCCCGATTACAAGGGATTTCCAGGCGCGAAGGAGAATCTACAGTCTGGACAGCGCTCGGCGCGCGGCCTCGATCTGGGCCGGGTCCTTCGAATACTTCAGCAGCCACTGAAACTGCGCGCGTGCGTCTTCCCGGTAGCCGGCGCGGGCGAGGCTCGTAGCCGCGGCCAGCCGGGCCTGCAGCGCCAGCGCGTCGGTCGCCCGCGATTCGTCGGCGAGCGCGGCGCGCAGGAAGTAGTCCGCCGCGCGGGCATGCTGCGCCGCAGACTCAGCGATCCCGCCCAGCGCGACGAGGATGTCCCGCGCGTGGCCGCGGCCGGCGGACGGCAGCAGCGCCGCATATAGCTCCTCCGCGGGGCCGGGCTTGCCGGCGTCGAGCATTTCCCGGGCGAGCGCAGCCGCGCGCTTTGCGGCCGGATCCGGCAGCGTCTTCGCCTGCTTCGCAAGGGCGCGCATCGTGTCGAGGGCGGCAGCGGGCATGCCCGAGCGCCACTGCATGACCGCGAGCCGCACCTGCCACTCTTCCGCGCCGGTATCGGGCGGCGCGGCGAGCCCCTGCCAGAACCGGATGGCAGTCGCGGGCGCGTTGCGCGACTCCGCCATGCTGCCGAGCAGATAGCGCGCCTGGGGATCGAGCGTCTCGGGAACGGCGCGCTCGTCGCCGAACAGATGGAGGGCGGCGTGATCGAAGCCATTCTGATAGAGCGAAAACACCAGCTGCAGCTGGGCGCCCATGCGCGTCTCGCGCGCCGCGCCGTTGCGGGAAAGGTGGGCGAACAGCGCGCGCGACTGAGGCGGGCTCGCGCCGAGGCGGCGCGCCGCGAAATCCAGCCAGGCATTGTCGTCACCCGTCAGCAACTGGTTCCGGTTGGCGGCGGCCTGCGCCGCTGAAGAGTACGCCTGCCACAGGGCCGCGGCCTGCTCCTGCCGCCGCTTCGGCCCGCCGTTATCGCCGCCTTCATCGCCCGCGTTGAGCAGCCGCTCGAGCGCTTCGACCCGGAGCGTGCCGTCACCCTGCTTCTCCGCGGCATCCGCCAGCACCCGCCAGTATTCCGCGCCGCCGCCCGCTTTGCCGTCCCTGGCGAGCTGCGCGCGCGCCTGCGCGATTGCGGCGTCCGGGCCCGTCAGGCCGGCCCTCAGCCTCAGCCGCAGCTTCAATGGGCCCGCGTCGTCCAGCGCCGCGAGCCAGTTGACCGCTGCTTTTTCCAGGCCGAGGTCGAGGAGCCGCCCGACAAAGCGCTCGGCGACGCCGCGTTCGAGCGGCCGGTAGTCCTGCTCGAAGCGCAGCATGGCGCGGAACGCGGTCTCGCCCTGCCGCTCGGCGAGGTAGCTTTCGATGACGAGCAGCCGCGCCGCACGCGCTTCTTCGGCCGTTGCCTCGAGCTGCCACAGCAGGCGCGCCGCGTAAGCCCGCGCCGTCTCGCCCCGTCCCTCGGCCACCGCGGCGCGCGCGGCGGCAAGCAGGCACTGGCGCAATGCCGGCTGCGGCAGGTTGGCCGGCAACACCGCCGCGCGCTTGAGCGCCTCGTCGTTGCGCTTCAGCTCGACCAGCAGGACAAGGCGCAGGGATTCCCACTCGGCCCAGCGTGCCGCGCCGGGATCGCCCGGCTGCAGCTGCTCGACCCGCGCGAGCGCGAGGTGCGGCGCGCCGGAAGCGGCGAGGCCGCGCGCGGTCTCCAATGCCGAGGCGGCGCCAGCGATAGTCAGGCAGATCAGTGCAAACAGTATCCGCATCGGTTGATTCTATCTTGGGGGGCGCCGCCTGATGGCGCAAAATCTCAATAAAAAAAAGCGGCTGAAGCCGCCTTTTTTTGTGGAGCGCTTCCGCGCTCGTCTATTCTCGCGAATCAATTGTAGGGGTGCACGAGGGCATCCCCTCGTTCCTTACGGCTGGGCTTCGCCCTGTCCGCCTTCGTCGATATCGAGCTTCTCGCGGATGCGCGCCGCCTTGCCGGCCCGGCTGCGCAGGTGGTAGAGCTTCGCGCGCCTCACGTCGCCGCGGCGCTTCACCTCGATGCTCGCGATCAGCGGCGAATAGGTCTGGAACGTGCGCTCCACGCCCTCGCCGGACGAGATCTTGCGCACGATGAAGGAGGAGTTGAGCCCCCGGTTGCGCTTGGCGATTACCACGCCTTCGTACGCCTGCAGGCGCTTGCGGTCGCCCTCGACGACGTTCACGTTGACGATCAGGGTGTCCCCGGCCGAGAACTCGGGGATCTCTTTGCCGAGACGCTTGATCTCTTCGGTCTCGAGTTGCTTGATGATGTCCATGTCTAAGCTCCTGCTGACTCTTTCTTGAATTCGTCCAGTAACGCGCGCTCTTCGTCGGTGAGCGCATGCTTCTCCAGCAAATCCGGCCGGCGCCGCCAGGTCCTGCCCAGCGCCTGCTTCAAACGCCAGCGCGCGATCCCGGCGTGGTTGCCCGACAGCAGCACCGGCGGCACGCCCTCGCCCTCGTGTGTCTCCGGGCGGGTGTAGTGCGGGCAATCGAGCAGCCCGTTCACGAACGAGTCCTGGCTCGCCGATTCCGCATCGCCCAGCGCCCCGGGCATCTGCCGCACGATGGCGTCCATCACGACCATCGCCGCCAGCTCTCCGCCCGAGAGCACGTAGTCGCCGATCGAGACTTCCTCGTCGACTGCGCGGGCGATCAGCCTCTCGTCCACGCCCTCGTAGCGCCCCGCAAGCAGCACCAGTCCGTCTAATGCCGCAAATTCCATCACCAGCGGGTGGTTCAGCGGCCGCCCCTGCGGCGACAGGTAGACCACCTTCGTCCGCTTCGCGCGGGTGCTCTTCTGCCGCTGGTGCGCCGCCTGGATCGCTTTCTCCAGCGGCTCCACCATCATCACCATCCCGGGTCCTCCGCCGTAAGGGCGGTCGTCCACGGTGCGGTGGCTGTTGTGCGCGAAATCGCGCGGGTTCCACAGCACCAGCTCGAAGAGCCTCCGCTCCCGCGCCCGGCCCGTCACGCCGCTTTCGGTGACGGCATCGAACATTTCCGGGAACAGCGTGACAATATCGAACTGGAACATCTAGCAGCCTGTCGGATTCAGACTTCCGACAGGCTGCTAAAAGCAAAACCGCCTGCGGATTTCAAATCAAACTCAGCATAAAGGCCGTTCTTGGCCCCCCATGGAGCATGCAAGCGCAGTCGAATCGACGTTTTCACTGCCCATTTCCCGTGTTCGCGCAGGCGGTTTTGCCTGAGGAATCTGTCGGACCCAGGTACGACAGATTCCTAATAGTCCGCGCTCCAATCCACCCGCACGATGCCGGCGGCCCGGTCGACTTCCCGGATCACCTCCGCGATAAACGGTATCAACCGCTCGCGCCCGCCCTGCACCACCAGCACGTCATTTGCTCCGGTTTGCAGGATTCCGACAATTCTTCCCAGCTCCTGCGACTCGCCGTTCACCACGGCGAGGCCCATCAAGTCGACCCAGTAATGCTCGTCCGGCCGCGTTTGCGGCAGCTGCGAGCGCGGCACCGCGATCTCCGCCCCCCTGAATCCGGCCGCTGCATCACGATCTTCACAGCCAGCCAGCCGGGCGACGACCATTTCCAATTGCGCCCTGGCTTCCGCGACTTCGTATTCCCGCCACTCCGCTCCGCGTTCCACCCACCACCGGGGATAGCCGAGCAGATTTTTTGCCGCTGCGGTAAATGGCTGGACCTTCACCCAGCCCTTGACGCCGAACGGGGCGGTGATCCGCCCCATCATCACCAGTTGCTCAGGCGGCTTTCTTCTCAAAATGCTTGACGAGCCGCGCCACCGTATCGGAGAGCTGCGCGCCCTTGCTCTTCCAGTGCGCCAGCCGCGCGCCGTCGACGCGCAGCCGCTCGTTTCCTGCAGGCGCCTTGGGATTGTAGAAACCGATGCGCTCGATGAAGCGGCCGTCGCGCGAGCGGCGCGAATCGGCCACGACCAGATTGAAAAACGGACGCTTCTTGGCGCCGCCGCGTGCCAGACGAATGACAACCATGAGGTTCTGCCTGCCCGAAAATGCGGAAGGGCGTGATTTTACGCTAGTTTTTGGCAATTTCGCAAGGCAAATGGCGCGCGGCCGGCAGGCCAACGAATGAGCGCCGCCACCGCAGCCGCGCGCCATTATTGAGAATTACGTAACCGCGTGACCATCAAGTGCAGGTCGTGCGACGCCACCACCCCGTCCGCTTCGCGTCCACCCCTCCTTGAAGAGAGAGGGGAAAATTCCCCTCCTTTTCAAGGAGGGGTGCCTCTGGAGGAGGCGGGGTGGTATGGTCGAGCGTCACGCGGAGTCGTAAAGCTCAATAACTCCCTGATTTCCTTTCTATTATGCCTTCGCGGGACCCAGCACCGCGAAGGCATTGCGGTAACATGCGGCGTCGCTCAACCGGTATACGTCATGACCTCTGCCCGAAATGCCGCGCGTCCCATAGAAGCCGCGCTGACCGAGCGCTTTGGCGCCACGCCCGATATCGACCCGGGCCTGCCCGGCCTGGACGAACTCGCGCGCATCGCCGGGCACCGCTCGCATCGGAAATTCGCCGCCCGCGCCGTGGAACCCGCGCTGCTGCGCCTGCTCTTTGCCTGCGCGCTCTCGGCGCCATCCAAGTCCGACCTGCAGCAGGCCGACATCGTGCACGTCGCCGACCGCGCGAAGGTCAGGACGATCGCGGACGGCATTCCCGACATGCCGTGGATCGCGGATGCGCCGGTGTTTCTGGTGTTCTGCGGCAACAACCGCCGCATCCGCCAAATCGGCGAGTGGCGCGGCAAGCCGTTCGCGAACGACCATCTCGACCACTTCATGAACGCCGCGGTGGACGCGGGCCTGGTGATGATGAGCTTCATCCGCGCGGCCGAAGCCGTCGGGCTCGGCACCTGCCCGATCAGCGCGGTGCGCAACCGCTCCGAGGAAATCAGCCGCTTGCTCGATCTGCCCGACCAGGTGTTCCCGGTCGCGGGCCTGTGCGTGGGCTATCCCGCCGAGCCCGGCCGCATCTCGCCGCGGCTGCAACTGGAAGTCACGGTACACGTGGACCGTTACGACGAATCCGGCGTGAAGGAAAAGATCGACGCCTACGACCGGCGCCGTCACGCACTGCAGCCTTACCGCAAGCAGCGCCACACTGATCGTCACGCCAACGTGGACTTCTACGGCTGGTCGGAAGACAAGGCGCGCCAGTACGCGGTCCCCGAGCGCGCGGACTTCGGCGCTTTCATCCGCCAGAAAGGATTCAGCCTCAAATAGCCGGGGGAATATTGCCCACGGACCATCGGTAAGCTACAATTGCCATAAAGGTATTACCCGAGGGCGCCGCCATGAAGGTTTTGTCACTGAAGGTACCGGAACAACTGGATCGTAAACTTTCGGCCGTGGTCAAGCGCCGCGGAATGCGGAAGAGCGTCGTGGTCCGGGAGGCGATCGAGCGGTACGTGGACGAGAGCCGGGAAATCCGCAAAGGGTCGTTCCTCGATCTCGCGGGGGACCTCGTCGGCTGCGTCAAGGACGCCCCGGCGGACCTGTCGAGCAACCCGAAACACCTGGACGGCTACGGCCGGTGACCGCACCCCTGCTGGTCGATACCGGTCCGCTGGTCGCGCTCTTAAGCGAACGGGACCGTTACCACGAGTGGGCCAAGCAGGCGTTTGCCGGATCTGCCACGCCCGCCCGTACCTGCGAAGCGGTGCTGTCCGAAGCCTGGTACTTATTGCGCCTGACCCGCCACGGGCAGCCGGCATTGCTGGAACTGGTTGAACGGGGCCTCGTTTCCATTGACTTCGCACTGGCCTCCGAACTGGTTGCCGTGCGGCGGCTCGTTACGCGCTACCGCGACCGCCCCATGGCGCTGGCGGATGCCTGCCTGGTGCGGATGGCCGAACTCTTTGACGAGGCCGCGATCCTTACGCTCGACGCGGATTTCACGATCTATCGCAAGAACGGGCGGCAAGTCATCCCGCTGATCGCGCCTTTCGTCCAATAAAGAAATCGACCCCCGGCCGATTTCTTTGCGACTGCTCGGCGGCGAACAGCGGCCCCGAAAATTCGAGTCTGACCCCGAGGCCTCTCTGTTTCGGCAAGGCGAAATTCTACGGCTGGTCGGAAGACAAGGCGCGGCAGTACGCCGTTCCCGAGCGCGCGGACTTCGGCGCCTTTATCCGGAATAAGGGATTTAGTCTGAAATAGCCGCGATCTGCGGCCACGCCTTACAACTTCACACAGTCCCCTCGCGGGGACCGTGTGACTTTCTTTTATGGGCGAGCAAAAAGAAAGTCACCGGCGCCCGGGGCCGCCCCCCGGCAATCAGCGACGCAGTCGCGATAGATGCAAGTTAGCAGGAATCCTCCCACCACCCCCGCCGCTTCGCTGTGCGACACCTCCTCGGGCAGGAGGGGATTACCGCTTCATCCTCGGGCAGGAGGAGAGTATTAAAGGTCTTAGCGCATTCCTGGGAACGTCCCTTTCATGTTCCGCATCATCTTGGCGACGCCGCCCTTCGCCATCATCTTCATCATCTTCTGGGTCTGCTCGAACTGGTTGAGCAGGCGGTTCACTTCCTGGACGGTGACGCCGGCGCCGGTCGCGATGCGGCGCTTGCGCGAGGCCTTGAGGAGTTCGGGTTTGGCGCGCTCCTGCGGCGTCATCGAATTGATGATGCCCTCGATGCGGCGGATCGCCTTGTCGTCCATCCCCGGCGCGCCCT
>CAYYZZ010000123.1:0-7749 GCA_964476235.1 uncultured Streptomycetaceae bacterium
ACACGATCGCGGCCAGGTGCGCGGCGCGGAACCAGAAGTTGCGCACCCACTGCCAGCCCGCCGCCGCGCCGATCCAGACCAGCGCCAGCCCGCCCGCCACGAACGCGACGAACAGGAAGTGGACGACGAGAATGAGATCGGCAAGCAGTGGCGCCATAGCGGCCGGCGATCGCGTGATGCGCTAACTTGCGAGACGACGGCGGCGCCTCACTGCGTCCGCATCGCGGAAGGTTTCTTCCCCAGAATCTTTGGGTTGGTTATCGACCACCTTCACTTCGAAGTCGTGGTACGTCATCTAACCGGCTTCTGCTGCCGACTGTGTGCCATTCGGGTCGAGCCACCGAGCAATTATTGCAGTTTGAGGTTGATCAGGGAGCGTAGCTTGTCCGGTATCACCGGCTTGAGCAGGAATTCAAGGCGCGCATTGTGCGCGCTTTCCACGAGATCTGGCGCCATTGTGCCAGTGACCAGGATTGCCGGAATCTCTGGATCGAGTTCCTGCCTGATGCGCTGCACTATCTCGATGCCGTCCGGTCCGGCACCGAGCCGGTAATCGGCAATAATCAGGTCCGGGAGCTTGCCGGCGGCGTGGACCGCGGTAACGACGTCCTCTCCGGTGGTCGAGCCAATCACGGTTGCGCCCCATCCGCACAGCAGTACTTTCATGCCGTCGATGATCGCGGCTTCATCGTCGATGACGATAATCAGTTTCCCGGCCAGATCGCCCGACGGCCGGGACACCGACTGCTCTGTGGGCGGTTCGCGCAAGGGGGTAGTTGCGAGAGGGACCTCGACACTGAACACCGAACCCCGGCCGACCTGCGTGCTGACGCGGATCGGATAGCCCAGCAGATCGCACAGCCGTTTTACGATGGACAGACCAAGTCCGAGGCCCTTGGTGCCGGTGCCGCCAGGGGTTCTGACTTGGTAGAACTCGTCAAAAATCCGGTCCTGGTGCTCTACGGGAATGCCGACACCGCTGTCGCGCACTTCGAGCAGCAGTTTACCGTCCTGCTCCCAGCCGTTTACCGCGACCTCCCCGGCCAGCGTGTTGCGGATGGCATTGCTGACCAGGTTGCGCAGGATGCGCTCGAGCAGGACCGGATCGCTGCGTACGCTGCAATCGCTAGCGCGCAAAGACAGCTGAAGCCCTTTCTCCAAGGCCTCCGCCAAAAACTCGTCGCACAGGCGGTCGAGCACCGGCTTGATCGGGAAATCGCGCGGCTCGGACTTGATCGCTCCCGCGTCGATCTTGTAGATATCGAGCAGCTCGTTGAACAATACTTCCAGTGCGCGTACCGACGCGTTGATGCTGTTGACGACGTTCAGAACTTCCGGGTCGCGGATTTTTTCAGACAGCGCCGCGGCGAATAGCCCCATCGCATGCAGCGGCTGGCGCAGGTCGTGGCTGGCTGCGGCGAAGAACTGCGTTCTGGCGCGTGTCGCGGCCTCCGCCAACTGCTGCGCCTGCTCGGCAACCTGTTTTTGGGCTTTCAGCTCCGTGATCAACTCGATGTTCTCGAAGTGGTTGTGCAGCGACTGGGTGAGCAGCTTGTTAAAATTGCGCCCGAACGCGAGCAGCGTAACCAGCACCAGGAAGCAGGCGGCCGCGGTGAACAGGTGCAAGACGTTCCCCTCGACCGCGGTGCGCGCGATGACCGGCAGTATTGTTGGTATCACGAACGCGTAAAACGATGGGGCATGGACCGCGATCAGGGTTAGCGCGCCGGTGGTCACGGCAAACAGCGCGATGATCAGGAATGCCTGGTAGCCGGGCGCATCAGGCACGAACATGAAAATCCCCGCGGAACCCCAGATGATGCCTGATATACCGGCACCGACTGTCCAATATCTACCCCAGCGGCGGGCGTCTTCTGGCGCGGGCGGGTTGCGGCGGTAGCGCAGAAACAGATAAAGCCGCCAACTCTGATTGAGGCAAATGGCGGCGAACCAGGCCAGCAGCGCCAGATGCGATACCTGGTTCCACATCGCGCCGATTACCACCAGACCGCCGGCTACCATCCCTGCCGTTGATTTCGGCAACTGCGAGTAAAGCGCCCGGATCTGCTCGGCATTTACCAGCAGGTCGCGTTGCACGCTGGCGGTTGGTGCGGATGTCATCAACGGTCAGCCGAAAATGTCATTGCGAGGATTATTTAAGCTGAACCAGTCTCGCTGCTATGTCAAGGGAATGGCCGTGTGCGAAACGCGCGGGTCGATAGTTGCGGTGGCACGCTTCCGCTGTGCCGCCAGTGCATCCGTGTTGCGTGTAGCAACGCGACCCTTGGACTCGTAGACTTGGCGCGAGCCGAGCCACATAGGCAACGCGCGGCCCTCGTCGTCGCTGACGCGCCATGGATCCATGATGGCGTGCCATTGAGCCTCCGAGTCAAAATCGCGCGGCGCAAGCGGCACGCGACGCATTTCCGGCGGCTCGCGGTCGGTGCCGGCGATGTAGGTGCGATCGGGATCAGAACGGCACGATTCCTGGTATTGATCGACCAGGTCGAGCAATGCCGGCAGGTACCAGCCACGCCGCAGAAAACGCGGCAGGTCGTGGCCGAGCTTAGCGACCCGGTTGCGACCCGCGTAGACCGTGTCTATCACCCATTTGTAACCGTCGATGAAATCCGCAACCGACGCCTTGTGCGGTCGCACCACCAGGGTGTAGGTGTTGAAATCGCGCAACAGCGCATTGGGCAGCAGTGCCGGTTCGGGTTGTGCCGCCAGCCTGTGAAAATGCGGCGTCCCGGGAATCGGCGTTTCAAAGCACACGTAGCTGGGAACGTAGAGCCCGCAATCGCGCAGCCGGTCAGGAATCGACCGGAGGTAGTCAAGATCGTCCATTTGCGGGCTCAACATCAAACCCGACATGACGAGAATGCCGTGCTCGTGGCACTGGTCGATCATCTGGCGCGTCTTGTGAATCGCGTTGTGGTACTTATGCATGTCTTTGAGCGTTTCCGGGTTGAAACTTTCCAGGCCTACGTAGAGAAAGCGGCAGCCGGAACGCGACATCACCTGCACCAGCTCCGGATTGACGATGGCGTTGAAGGTAATCGACGAGCCCCACCGGATACCCAGGGGTTCGAGCGCCTCGCAAAGGCGCCTCAGGTACTGGGGATTTCCGCCGATGTTGTTGTCGTAGAACACCACCATGCCGAGCCGCAGGCGGTGCACCAGCCCGCGCAGCATATCCTGGCCGGCCTTGATGTCGCGCACGACGCTCGCCGCCGGACGCACGTGATAGCGGGTGCCGACCCCGGTCAGCACGCAGAATTCGCAGCTGAACGGGCAACCGCGCGTGGCTTCCAGCCCGAGCGGCAGCACCTGCTTGCGCGCGAGCGTGTCGAAACGCGGGACCGGGACGCGTTGCGGTTCGTACGATGTGGCCGCGTAGAGCGGCTGTAGCTTCCCCGCGCAGAAGTCACTGTAAACCCGCGGCACGCTGCTCTCGGGATCGCCGATCACCACGGCGTCGAAAAACGGCAGGCACAGGTGCGGGTAGGTGCTGGCCATCGTGCCGCCGTAGACGGTTTTCGCGCCGCGGCGGCGCCAGTAGTGCGAGATCTGCCGCGTGCGGTCGAAATCCGAGTGCATGCCGGAAATGAAGAGCAGATCGTAGTCGCGGCTCCAGTCGGGGTCTTCCCAGGTATCGTTGATGACTTCAACTTCGACGTCAGCGGGCAGCAGCGCTGCGATCAGCGGGCCGATCTGGGGCTGCAGCACGCCGCGGTGATGCTGTCCCTTGCGATGGTAATCGACGAATACGAATATGATACCCACGCGCATCGCGGCTCCCTCCCGTGTCGATATTCGCCGCTATCCCGGCCGGCCTGCAGCCGTTTCCGGCGGTGCTGCGATGAAATCGTTCCTTATGATGTGCTTGAGGCTGGCGACGGTCACCTGGTCTTCATCGAATCCGATGTGCTTCGCCGTGGAACATCCGAGCCCCGGGCCCCCGTTTGCGATAGACCACACCCCGGACTGGGGATCCCTCATAAACGCGCGCAGTGTTTCGATATCCCTGTCCCGGTAGACGCGCGGCTTCTCGTAGTAGCGCTGCATGCCCAACAGCGGCACATCGCCGATGTCGCGCCTGTCGCGGTCGTCGTGCTCGCAGACGCCGGACATGAAGTAGAGCAGCGAGCGGGGGTAGATGAAGTTGAGCAACCGGTCCTTGAACGATCGAACCTCGAACAATCGATCCCCGCATTCGACGGAGTCCTGCAGCGCGAAGCTGCGGAACCTCCTGATGCGGTCGCGGTGCTTCCTAAAGGTCTCGTCGAACAGCTCGCAGGTCACGGCGGCGGCGAGAAAGATGACGTCGAACTTCGCGTCCGGAATGTGCTTTGCCGCGTTTTCGAGAAAGTGACAGGCATAAATCGCGCCGCCGCTGTGCGCGACCAGGATGATGCGCAGGCCGGGCTTCTTCTCGAGCAGCCCCTGCAGCCCGAGCAGAAAGGCGGTGCCACCGCAGGTATTTGCGTCGTCCTTGAAGGCATCCACGATCTCGCGCTTCATCGTGTACCACACTGCGAAGCCGAACTCCGCGACAAAGAACGCACGCAGCAGCTCTTCCACGATGGTCGCGCGGATGCCATGCGAGCGCCCGCTCAGGAAGCGCCTGGCGATACGGTACAGTGCGCACATCGCGCGGTACGAGGCGAATGCCGCCCGGTACAGCAGGCCGCGCGGCTGCGACGCGAAGAACGAGCGCAGCGCACTCCAGCTGAAAATGCCGGCGAGCTGTTGCGTCAGCGGCCGGAAGAGTTTCTCGCGTGTATCGCTCAGAATCTCGGCGATGCTGGAATTCCAGACGAAGAATACGGGATACGCGCCCGCGTCGCGGTAGGCATCTGCCAGCCGGCCCGCGATTGCCATGCCCTCGTCCCTGGAGACGTTGCCGCCGTGAAAGTGCACCACCAGCTTCTCCGCCTTGTCATCGGCAAGCTTCTGGAACAGGTGATCGAGATCCACTTTCGAGGTCCGGTCGAACTCTCCGTTGTTGAGGTCGAGGTAATGGTCTTTCGATAACGGTGTCGCGTCTGTCATGGTGATCCCCTGTCGCTTTAGTCCGGCATCTCAGGTGCTCGGCGTGCGCTCTAGATACCGCGTTGGCACGCGAACAAGCGCCTCCCGTCAGTGCACCGCGCTGCGACCCGGTACGCTTAGGCTGCCCAGCTTCAAACCGAGCCCGCTGACCGCGATCACCGCCTGAGTGCGATTGCTGACCTTGAGCGCTTTGAGTATCGCGGTGATGTGAATCTTGACCGTGCCCTCGGCGAGATTGAGCTCGCGGCAGATCAGCTTGTTGGGTTTGCCTTGAATCAGCAATGCGAGCACTTGGCCCTGGCGCCCGGTGAGCCCGAGATCGCGATAGCTCATCGCCGCCTGCTGCGACCCGCCGGCTGGCGTTGCCGGATGACGCAATACTTCGGGTGGCAGGTAGACGCCGCCCGACAGGACCAGGCGCAGCGCGCCGACCAGCACCTCGCTTGGCGAGGTCTTGGGAATAAATCCCATGGCGCCGGCGTCGAGCGCGCGTGTCACGATGTCGGCTTGATCAAGAGCGGAAAGCAGCACTACTGGCACCGCAGGATACCGCTCGCGCAACTCCTGCAGCAATTCAAACCCGTTGGTGTCGGGTAGCGCGAGGTCAAGCAGAATCAGCGCGATATCGGGGTGCCGACCGACATGAGCGAGCGCCTCGACACGGTTTGCCGCTTCCACCAGCTGCACCTCGGTGTCGAGCGCCTTCAGCACCAGGCGCAGCGCCTCGCGTATCAGTGGGTGATCGTCTACGACAAGAATCTTCAAGCCACCTCCCGCGGCTTCGCCGCTGCCCTGTTCCGGCGCGCCTATTCAGCAGGCGTCATAGGACTTTGGTCATAGTCTACCCTCAAGTTGCCGCCGCACCCAACCTCGCACGATCTGGGCGCTTGCAAGAGTGAAAAAGCAGGTTGTTTCGCACTCGCCGCACGCGCGCTATGCCGTCGGATTTAGCGCTTCAGTCGTACTCATTGCGCGCGCGCGGTTGTCCACAATGCCTTCCGATGGAGTTCGGTCGGACTCCACCGCAAATGTCGGAGCGATTCTTCCGGCGCAGATCTTGGAGGGCAACATGGAAACCATGCAAACGAGATTGGTACGGATATACGGATGGGACACCGACGAGCCCGCTTCGGAGCGGAAGCAATCGGGCATCAGCAGGGTTGCGCTTTCCGTCGTGCTCGCGATTGTGGTATCCGCCGCGGCGGCCGTGTTCAAGCTCACCCTGGACAATCCGGCCGTTGAAGGCAGCGCGATGGTGCAACAGGCCATCGCTGCCCAGGCTGATGTCAAGGCTGGGGAGGAGTTCGAGTACTTTCCGTCCCGCTACGTCAACCAGGCGACCGAAATCGAAGAGCACATCCAGGCGTTCTGAGCGGCCTGGAGCAAGCGGCAGAACGTGACATCAAAACGCAAACTTTGGACGGTATAAGGAGATGGGTATGCAAAGCGCAGAGGAAAGACGCATGCTGATGAGCCGGCTGGGCAGTGAATCCGTCACTCCGCTTTGGGCAGTGCTGAAATGTGCGGCGGGTATCCTCGTGCTGGTCATCGTCGCGGCCGGCCCGTGGGTTTTTCTGAGTGCGAGCGGCCCCACGGCTGCTTCGGCTGCCGGTGAGCAGATCGCTGCGCAGGCGAACCGGCCGGTCCCATCCAACCTGGCAGAGAGCAAGCGGGTGTTCGACGAGCGGCGCGAGCGTTATGAGGCTGCCCGGCAAGTCACCGCTGCGGCGGCGACGAACAGCGCGGTTGATGGGCCGCTGGCGCGCGAATAGCTCAACGAGCGGCCTCTGACAGGTCTCGGCAAGCAACAGCCGAGGTCGCATCAGCCGCCTGCGCGAATAATCCGTCGCACCTGCAACGCACGGCAGGCAAAGGAGGATGCGATGAGTTTCCTGATTCTGTATGCAATGAGCGGCCTCGTGGCGGGCTTCCTCGCCGGGCTGCTGGGGATCGGCGGCGGGCTGATCCTGGTGCCGGTGCTGGTGGTGCTGTTCTCGGCGCAGGGCTTCTCCGAGTCGGTGGTCATGCCGCTCGCACTCGGTACCTCGCTTGCGACGATCATCTTCACCGCCATTTCGAGCATGCGCGCCCATCATGCAAGAGGCGCGGTCGACTGGCCGACGGTGCGGCGCATGGCCCCGGGCGTCGTGGGCGGCGCGCTGCTGTCTACCGCCCTGGCGGCCTACCTCGCCCCTTCAATGCTCAAGCTGATGTTCGCGGTTTACGCAGGCCTCGCCGCAACGCAGCTCTTGTGCAATATCAAGCCGCCCGCGTCGCGGCAACTGCCGAGTGCGGGCGGGCTGTCCATGGCGGGCGGGGTGGTCGGCGGGATATCGGTGCTCGCCGGCGTGGGCGGGGCGGTCACCTCGATCCCATTTTTGCTGTGGTGCAACGTTCCCGAGCGCGTCGCGGTCGGCACCGCCGCCGCGATCGGGCTCCCGGTGGCGGTTTCCGGCACGCTCGGCTACATCGGTAACGGCCTGGCGATCTCCGGCTTGCCGCATTTCTCGCTCGGCTTTGTCTACCTGCCGGCGCTCGCCGCCATTGTAGTCGCGACCGTGCTGAGCGCGCCCTTCGGCGCTCGCGCTTCTCACCGGCTTCCAGTGCCCATCCTCAAGAAGGCGCTGGCGGCGGTGCTTTACGCGATCACGCTGCGCTCGGTCTTGGCATGGACGTGAAGCCCGAGGCGTGATC
>CAYYZZ010000124.1:0-1907 GCA_964476235.1 uncultured Streptomycetaceae bacterium
TACTGCGGGGTCGGGTGTCAGCTCACCTATGCCATCAAGGACAACAAGATCCTCTACGTCGACGGGCGCGACGGGCCGTCGAACCACGGGCGGCTGTGCGTGAAAGGCCGTTACGGCTTCGATTACGTGCACCACAAGCAGCGGCTCCTGCGGCCGCTCATCCGCAAGCCGGGCACGCCCAAGCATGCGGAATTCACGATGGATCCCGCGAACCCGCTCGAATATTTCAGAGAGGCGAGCTGGGAAGAGGCGCTCGATCTCGCCGCCGGCAAGCTGAAGGCGATCCGGGATCAGCATGGCAAGACTGCGCTCGCCGGCTTCGGCTCGGCCAAGGGCACGAATGAGGAGGCGTACCTGTTCCAGAAACTGGTGCGCACGGGCTTCGGCTCGAACAACGTGGACCACTGCACGCGGCTGTGTCACGCCTCGTCGGTGGCGGCGCTGCTCGAGGGCATCGGCTCGGGCGCGGTGTCGAACCAGGTGAGCGATGTGCTGCGCGCCGAAGTGATCTTCCTGATTGGCGCGAACCCGGTCTCCAATCATCCGGTCGCCGCGACCTGGATCAAGAATGCGGCGAAGCGAGGAGCGAAGCTCATCTATGTCGATCCGCGCGCTTCGGAGCTGTCACGCCACGCGGCATACTTCCTGCAGTTCAAGCCCGACACCGATGTCGCGCTGCTCAATGCCATGATGCACACGATCGTGCACGAAGGGCTGGTGAACGAGGAGTTCGTCAGGAGCCGCACCAGCGGCTACGAGGAGCTCAAGAAGAACATCGCGGGCTACAGCCCGGAGGCGATGGCGCCGATCTGTGGCATTCCCGCCGGGACCATCCGGGAAGTGGCGCGGCTCTACGCCGGGTCGAAAGCCTCGATGATCCTGTGGGGCATGGGCATCTCGCAGCACATACACGGCACCGACAATGCGCGCTGCCTCATCGCGCTGTGCCTGATGACCGGTCAGGTCGGGCGCCCCGGCACCGGGCTGCACCCCCTGCGCGGCCAGAACAACGTTCAGGGCGCTTCCGATTCCGGCCTGATTCCGATGATGTTCCCGGACTATCAGCGCGTGGACAACAACGAGGCACGCGCGCGCTTCGAGAAACTGTGGGGCGCGGCGCTCGATCCCAAGCCGGGGCTCACGGTCGTCGAGATCATGCACGCGGTGCTCGACGGCAAGATCCGCGGCATGTACGTCGTGGGCGAGAACCCGGCGATGTCGGACCCCGACGCGCATCACGCGCGCGAGGCGCTCGCGAAGCTCGACTGGCTGGTGGTGCAGGAGATCTTCCTCACCGAAACCTGCTATTTCGCAGACGTCATCCTGCCCGCCACTGCGTGGCCGGAGAAGGATGGCACCGTCACCAACACCGACCGCATGGTGCAGCTCGGCCGCAAGGCGCTGGAGGCGCCGGGCGAGGCGAAGCCCGATCTGTGGATCATCCAGGAAATCGCGCGCCGCATGGGCCTCGACTGGAACTACGGTGGTGCTGCGGACGTGTTCAACGAGATGCGCAAGGCGATGCCTTCCATCGCCGGCATCACCTGGGAGAGGCTGGAACAGGAAAGCTGCGTGACCTACCCCTGCGAGAACGAAGGCGATCCGGGCGAGCCGGTGGTCTTCACCGACAAGTTTCCCACGCCCACCGGGCGCGGCAAGTTCGTGCCGGCCGACATCATTCCCGCGGCGGAACGCCCTGACAAGGACTATCCCTTCGTCCTCATCACCGGGCGCCAGCTCGAGCACTGGCACACCGGCGCCATCACGCGGCGCGCCGCGGTGCTCGACGCGATCGAGCCCGAGCCGGTCGCCTCGCTGCATCCGCTCGATCTCGATGAGATCGGCGCGAAACCCGGCGACGTGATCACGGTGGAATCGCGGCGCGGCATCATCTCGCTATTCGCGCG
>CAYYZZ010000124.1:2007-7709 GCA_964476235.1 uncultured Streptomycetaceae bacterium
AGACGCCAAGAACGCCAAGGAAACAAAGAATAACAACAAAAGCCACGCCAGCGCTATCTTGCAAGGTTCTCTTGGCGTGCTTGGCGGTTCAATTGATGCTTTTGTTTTTCTTAGCGCCTTGGCGTCCCCGGATCGAGTCCGGGGCAGGCTTGAGCGGCTAATTTTGCAGTTGAAATCAGGAGAGGGAAAACGACATGCCATTGTCCGACATCGAAATCGCGCAGCAGACCAAGATGCTGCGCGTCACCAGGATCGCCGAGAAGCTCGGCATACCCGAAGAGCATCTCGTCCCCTATGGCCATTACAAGGCCAAGGTGTCGCTCGAATTCGTGGACAGCCTGAAGAGCAGAAAGAACGGCAAGCTGATCCTGGTCACGGCGATCACGCCGACGCCCGCCGGCGAAGGCAAGACCACGACCACGGTCGGGTTGGGCGACGCACTCAACCAGATCGGCAAGAAGGCGATCATCTGCCTGCGCGAGCCGAGCCTCGGGCCGGTATTCGGCATGAAAGGCGGCGCGGCGGGCGGCGGCTATGCGCAGGTGGTGCCGATGGAGGACATCAACCTCCACTTCACCGGTGATTTCAGCGCCATCGGCCTTGCCAACAACCTGCTCGCGGCGGCGATCGACAACCATATCCACCACGGCAACGAGCTTGGGTTGGACGTGCGGCGCATCACCTGGAAACGGGTGATGGACATGAACGACCGCGCGCTGCGCGACATCGTGGTCTCGCTCGGTGGCCCGGGCAACGGCTATCCGCGCCAGGACGGCTTCGACATAGTCGTGGCGTCCGAGATCATGGCAATTTTCTGCCTGGCGACCTCGCTCAAGGACCTGAAGACCCGGCTCGGCAACATCGTTGTCGGTGATACCCGCGACCAGAAGCCGGTGCGCGCCAAGGACCTCAAGGTACACGGCGCGATGACGGTGTTGCTCAAGGACGCGCTCGCGCCCAACCTGGTGCAGACGCTCGAGAACAACCCGGCGTTCATCCACGGCGGCCCGTTCGCCAACATCGCGCACGGCTGCAACTCGGTGATCGCGACCCAGACGGCGCTGAAGCTCGCCGACTACGTGGTGACGGAGGCCGGTTTCGGCGCCGACCTCGGCGCGGAGAAGTTCATCGACATCAAGTGCCGCAAGTCGGGACTGCGGCCGGACGCGGTGGTGATCGTGGCGACGGTGCGCGCGCTCAAATACCACGGCGGCGTCGACCTCAAGGAGGTCAACAAAGAAAACCTCGCGGCGCTGGAGAAAGGCATCACCAACCTGGAGCGCCACGTCAACAACGTGCGCAACCACTATGGGCTGCCGTGCGTGGTGTCGATCAACCGCTTCAACTTCGACACCCCCGCGGAAATCGAGCTGCTCAAGAAGAAAATGGCCCATCACGAAGCACCGGTGATCCTGGCGACTCACTGGGCGGACGGCGGCAAGGGAGCGGCTGAAGTCGCGCGCGCCGTGGTGGATCTGATCGAAAAAGTGCCGTCGGACTTCAAGTTCGTCTACGAAGATACGCTGCCGCTGTGGGACAAGATCAGGACCATCGCCACCAAAATCTACGGCGCGGGCGAGGTCACCGCCGACGCCAGGGTGCGCGGCCAGATCAAGAAGCTGCAGGAAGGCGGCTACGGCCACTATCCGGTGTGCGTGGCGAAGACCCAGTACTCGTTTTCGACCGATCCGCAGTTGCGCGCCGCGCCCTCGGGCCATGTGATCAACGTCCGCGAGGTGCGGCTCGCCGCCGGCGCCGAGTTCGTCGTCATGGTGTGTGGCGACGTCATGACCATGCCGGGCCTGCCGAAGGTGCCGTCGGCCGAGAAGATCGACCTCACCGACGACGGCAAGGTGGTCGGGTTGTTCTGATGGAATGGCTGCTCGATCCCCAGGCATGGATAGCGCTGGTCACGCTGACGGCGCTGGAGATCGTTCTCGGCGTGGACAACATCATCTTCATCTCGATACTCGTCGGGCGCCTGCCAGAAAAGCAGCGTCCGCGCGCGCGGACGCTGGGACTCGCGTTCGCGATGCTCACGCGCATCGGGCTGCTGCTGTCGCTCGCCTGGGTGATGACCCTAACAGAGCCGCTGTTTTCCATCCCGGTCGCGGGCAAGGAGATCTCGGGCCGCGATCTCATACTCATCGGCGGCGGCCTGTTCCTGCTGTGGAAGAGCGTCCATGAGATCCACGCCTCCCTCGAGGGAGGGGAGGAGGAGGAGCATGCGGCAGCCGCGGTGCGCGCGGGCTTCGCCGCCGTGATCGTGCAGATCGCGATCATAGACATCGTGTTCTCGCTGGATTCCGTGATTACCGCGGTGGGCATGGTCGACCAGGTCTCCATCATGGTGCTGGCCATCGTGGCGGCCGTCGGAGTCATGATGTTCGCGGCCGGGCCAATCGGCGAATTCGTCGACCGCCACCCCACGGTGAAGATGCTCGCGCTGAGCTTTCTGATCCTCATCGGCGTGGCGCTGATCGCGGAGGGTTGGGGTTACCACATCCCCAAGGGCTACATCTATTTCGCGATGGCGTTCTCGGTCGGCGTCGAGATGCTCAACATCCGCGTGCGCGCGCGCCGCAAGAACGCGATCAAGCTGCGCAAGCACAAGCCCGGCTGAACCGGATCCGCGCGGCGCGGATGCGGCAAGCGCCGGATCGTCATGACGCCGTACTGGCCGGCGCCGCCGTGTTGACGCGCGGATGGTGGCCGTGGTAAAAAGCCATGCGCGCGCGGGGCTCGTCTTCGAGGGGCTCCCCAAAGCGCACCTCCAAAGGGGAGTAGCCACGGCGGCGCGGGAGAAGCGCCGCTGCGACAGGGCCGTCAACACGGGACGCCGGAGAGTTTCCGGGTCCCCGGCCTTGCCGGCAACCTCAGCGTTGCAAGCGAGACCTTTGCCTGGACGGCAACAGCCGAGACTGGGGCACGTCCGAGGTAAAGGCCGCTCTGCGAAAATGCGATAAATCGCTCCCAGCACGCGGTCCCGAAAAGCTCTTGCCAAGGGAGGAACGCATGCACCAGTCCGGGAGCGAAGGCCGCGCGCATCGGCGGGTCCTGTCTTCATTGAAAGTGACGGCTGCCGCGTCACTGCTTGCCGCTTCTCCCGCTGTCGTCGCAGCGATGAGCGAGCCGCCCGCGGTGCTCGGCATCCCGGTCGATTTCATCCTGTTCGCGCTCACGCTGCTCGGCGTCGCGCTGTTTCACCGCCACACGCTGCGGGTGGCGCTGATCGGGCTGGCGACGATCACGATCTACAAGCTCGCCTTCACCGGCTTCAAGACCGGCGACGGCATCCCGGGCCTGATCGGGCACATGCAGCACGAATGGGTCATCCTCACCAACCTGCTGTTTCTGCTGCTCGGTTTTGCGCTGCTGTCGAAGCATTTCGAGGACAGCAGGGTGCCGGCGGTGCTGCCGAAGTACCTGCCGGGCGAGTGGAAGGGCGCGTTCATGCTGCTGGTGATGGTGTTCGTGCTCTCCAGCTTTCTGGACAACATCGCGGCCGCGCTGATCGGCGGCGCCATGGCGGCAACGGTGTTCCGCCGCAAGGTGCATATCGGGTATCTCGCCGCCATCGTGGCCGCATCCAACGCCGGCGGTTCCGGCAGCGTGGTGGGCGATACCACCACCACCATGATGTGGATCGACGGCGTAAGCCCGATCGCGGTGCTGCACGCCTACGTTGGGGCAGCGGTCGCGTTGGTCGTGTTTGGCATCCCGGCGGCGCTGCAGCAGAACAAGCACTCGCCGATCATGAAGTACGAGCCGGGCGGCGCGCAGGTGGACTGGGCCCGCGTCGGCATCGTCGCCTTCATCCTGGTCGCGGCGATTTCCGTCAACGTCTATGTGAACGTGCGCCATAACGACATTGCCGACCGCTTTCCCTTCATCGGCGTTGCCGTGGCGCTGGCGATCCTGGTTTCGACGCCGTTGCGCAAGCCGGAGTGGAGCCTGTTGCCCGAGGCGACCAAGGGCACGATTTTCCTGCTTGCGCTGGTCACCTGCGCCTCGATGATGCCGGTGGAAAAACTGCCGGCTGCGTCCTGGCAGACGGCGATGGGCCTGGGTTTCATATCCGCCGTGTTCGACAACATCCCCCTCACCGCGCTCGCCCTGAAGCAGAGCGGCTACGACTGGGGCATGCTCGCCTACACGGTGGGTTTCGGCGGCTCGATGATCTGGTTCGGTTCCTCCGCCGGCGTGGCGCTCTCCAACATGTACCCGGAAGCCAAGAACGTGGGACGCTGGCTGTACCACGGCTGGCACGTCACCGTGGCTTACGTGATCGGCTTCTTCGTGCTGCTCGCGATCATGGGATGGCACCCGGCGCCGAAGCGCGGCGACCCGCTGCTCGTTCCGCCGGCGGCGAGCGTGCCGCAAGCCGCGGCACCTTCTTCGGCAGCCGCCTGGTCGATGGCGGGTCCTCAAACGGTTGTTACACTGCCGCACTGACTCCACAACCATTCCACCAAAGAGAAAACCCTATGGATGCGATGCAATGGTTAACGCTGATCGTTTTTGCGGTCACGATACTCGCGGTTGTCACCAACGTCATCGACAGTACTGCAGCGGGACTGATCGGCGTCGTGGTCATGGTCTGGATCGGCGTCATGACCGAGACCGACGCGTTCACCCTGGTGGACTGGAACGTGATGGCGATCCTGGTGGGCATCTGGGTGATTGCGGGCTACTTCGGCAAGAGCGGAGTGCCGAGCTGGCTCTCGGTGCAAGCCTTGCGCCTGTCCGGCGGCCGGCCGGGGTTGCTGGTCATGATCCTGTCGATGCTGGCGGGCGTGATCTCGATGTTCGTGGATAACGTCGTGACCATCCTGATGATGGCGCCGGTGGCGCTGCCGCTGGCGCGGGCGTTGAAAATCCCGGCCGTTCCGCTGGTGCTGATGATCGGATTCAGCGCCAACTTCATGGGGTCCGCGCTGCTGCTGGGTGACTTGCCGCCGCAGATGCTGCACAGCGTGGCCGGCGTCGAGTTTCGCGACTTCATCTGGCATCAAGGGCGGCCGTCTTCGTTCCCCATCCTGATGGTGACTTTCATCATCACGCTGGGATTCATGTACTGGTACGGCTTCCGCACGGCGGGCAAGCGGGTGTCAGTCTCGGACGCGGGGATCGAATCCACCATCCCCGACCCCCGGTTCGCGATCATCGCGGTGGGGATGTTCCTGCTGACGGTCGTGGGGATGGCCTTTCGCGAGGTGCTGAACGTCAAGCTGGGATTCATCGCGATGACCGGCGCGATCATGTTGGTGCTTATCGTGGAGACGCTGGGCGAACGGCTCAAGGCGCCGAAGTTCGAAGAGATCATCCAGGAGCTCGACTGGCGCGCGGTGTTTTTCTATATCGCGCTGTTCGCCCTGGTGGGCGGGCTGGAAAAGACGCACATTCTCGAGATGCTCGCCACCGCGCTGAAGCCGCTGTTCGCCGAGAACCTGGCGCTGGGCGCGACGCTGCTCTACTGGATCACCATCCCTATTGTCGGGCTCGTCGAGCATGACGCATACATTCTCACCTTCCTCTACACGATTCGCGATCTGGGCAAGGAGGGCGTCGCAGCATGGCCGCTGTACTGGATGCTGCTGTGGTCCGGCACGCTGGGCAGCAACCTCACGATTGCCGGCGCGCCTGCGCTCTATGTCGCCCTGACCATCGCCGAGAAGGAAGAGGGACGCAAGGTGTCGCTG
>CAYYZZ010000125.1:0-7700 GCA_964476235.1 uncultured Streptomycetaceae bacterium
AGCTGCTCGACGAGAAGCCCGATCCGTCCGACGACGACATCCGGCACTACCTGTCGGGGAATCTCTGCCGCTGCGCCGCCTATCCCGAGATCGTCGCGGCGGTTAAACTGGCCGCACGCAAGCGTAATGCGGCGCGATGATTCCGACACCACGAGAGATGACCTCATGACACGCGCCGCATCAGGCAACCCGCTCGACCTGCGCGCCTGGCTCGACGAGGCACGGAAGCTCGGCGAGGTACGGGACGTCCGCGGCGCCGACTGGAACCTGGAGCTCGGCGCGATCAGCGAGCTGAACGTCAAGAAGGACTCGCCGCCGGCGCTGCTGTTCGACGAGATCGCCGGCTATCCGAAGGGGTTCCGCGTCCTCACCTGCAGCACGAGCAGCCCCGGCAGGCTCTCCTCGCTCCTGCGCCTCGGGGTCGAGAAATCGCACCACGGCCTGGTGCAGAAGCTGCGCGGTTTGCCGAAGCAGTGGCAGGCGGAAGCGCCCAAGTATG
Organism: uncultured Streptomycetaceae bacterium; assembly: GCA_964476235.1. GTDB lineage: Bacteria > Pseudomonadota > Gammaproteobacteria > Burkholderiales > SG8-41 > SG8-41. The sequence continues at coordinate 500 of CAYYZZ010000125.1, forward strand.
ATCCCGTGTTCGTCGAGAACAGCCCTGTTTTTGAAAATATTCAAGGAGACGGGAAGGTGGATCTTTTCACCTTCCCGTCTCCTTTCTGGCACGAGAAGGACGGCGGGCGCTACATCGGCACCGGCTGCTGCGTCGTGACCAAGGATTTCGATTCGGACTGGGTGAACGTCGGCACCTACCGCGTGCAGGTCCACGACAGGAACCACGTCGGGCTCGACATGGTTCCAGGCAAGCACGGCGCGATTCAATATGACAAGACCATGAAGGCGGGGAAACCGTTCCCCGTGATCATCGTGTGCGGCGCCGACCCGCTCGGCTATCTCATCTCCGGCATCGAGGTGCCGTTCGGCATGTGCGAGTACAACTACATCGGTGCGATCCTCAAGGAGCCGGTGTCGGTCGTGAAAGGGCAGCTGACCGGCCTGCCGTTCCCCGCTGCATCCGAAATCGTGCTGGAAGGCTGGGCGCACCCGGGCGACGTGCGCACCGAGGGCCCGTTCGGCGAGTTTCACGGCTATTATCCTGGCAAGGCGTCCAAGGCGCCCGCGGTGACGATCGAGCGCATCTACTACCGGAACGATCCGATCCTGGTGGGCAGCCCGCCCGCCAAGCCGCCCAACGACTATTCGTACTCGAAAGCGGTGATGCGCTCCGCCATGCTGTTCGACGCGCTGCTCGCTGCCGGCGTCCCGGACGTGCAGGCGGTCTGGGCGCACGAGATCGGCGGCGCTCGCATGTTCAACGTGGTGGCGATCAAGCAGCGCTACGCGGGCCACGCCAGGCAGGCGGGACACATCCTCAACCAGTGCGGCGTCGGCGCCTATATGTCGCGCTACTCCATCGTGGTGGACGAGGACATCGATCCCTCCAACCTGCAGGAAGTCATGTGGGCGGTTGCCACGCGCACCGATCCCGTGACGGACATCGACATCATCCAGCGCGGCATGGGGTCGAAGAACGACCCGATGTTCGTCGCTTACCGCTACAACGCGCCGTTCAGCTCGAAGGCGATCATCGACGCCTGCCGGCCCTACGACCATCTGCACGAATTTCCGGAAGTGGCGGAGGCCAGCAAGGAATTGCAGGAAAAAGTCCGCGCCAAGTGGCGGGACCTTTTTTGAAAGGCGTGATAAGTGATAGGGGATAGGGGATAAGGCTCTGCTTGGTTTTTCCGCGCGACGCGCGGGTGCCCTATCCCTTATCCCTCATCCCGCAGTTGCTCCGGCGCACACGATTACGGAGGAGAGATCATGAAAACAAAGAACGCGATTGTATTGGCGATGGCATTGTTGCTGGCGCCGTCCGTCGGAGCTCAGGACTACCCGACGAAACCTATAAGAGTACTGGTGCCGTACGCGCCGGGCGGGGTGGTGGACACGACCACCCGCATCGTCACGAACAAGATCACCGAGCGGCTGGGATGGCAGTTCGTCGTGGACAACCGACCGGGCGGCAACGGCTTCATCGCCGTTGGCATCGCGGCGCGGGGAACGCCGGATGGCTACACCGTCCTCTCGGCGCACACCGGCGAGTTCGCGGTGAGCCCGTTCGTGTTCAAGGGCGTGCCCTTCGAGCTCGACCGCGATTTCACCGCAGTCGTGATGCTGAGTGACGCGCCCATGCTGGTGGTGGTGAACAGCCAGTCGCCGATCAACAGCTTCAAGGACCTGGTCGCCACAGCCAGGGCCAAGCCCGGCGCGGTGACCTTCGGTTCCCCGGGCACCGGCTCGGTGAACCACCTCGCAAGCGAGTGGCTCGCGGTTGCTGCCGGCGTCAAGATGCTGCACGTGCCGTACAAGGGCGGCGCGCCGGCCGTCTCCGCGGTCGCGACGAACGAGGTCATCTGGACCATCGCGGGGTTGCCCGGGGTGACGCCCCACCTGCAAGCCAAGCGGGTCAAGGTGCTCGGCACCACCACGGCCAGGCGGACGGCGCAAACGCCGGACTGGCCGACTGTGCAGGAAGGCGGCATCCCGGGAGTGGACGCGTCCATCTGGGTGGGCTTCTTCGTTCCCAAGGGCACGCCGAAAGCGATCGTCAGCAAGCTGTACTCGGTGTCGGCCGACATGCTGAAGTTCGCCGATGTGAAGGAGCGCTTCGCCGTGGTTGGGGGCGCGGAGACCATTGGCATGCCGCCGGCCGAGTTCCACGCGCGCGTCAAGAAGGACGCGGAGCGCTACGGGAAAGTGGTGCGGGACGTCGGCATACAGCCCCAATAGCTGCGGGAGAAGTTATTGCAACGAAAAAGGGACGGGGATTTCCCCCGTCCCTTGATCGTCCGGCGCATCCGGTCACCCGGGCGCGCCAGTTCTTTTGCCGGAAGCCCGTCTATTTCAGCGTGAACCCGAGCGCTTTGGCGAGATCTCCCCAACCCATGCCTTTTGCGCGAAGCTGCAGGATGCCGGTATTGGGATCCATCAGCGCGGTCTGAAGCTGGTAGGGGTTGGGTGTCGTGATTTTCTGCTGCGTCAGCACCGCTTCCGTCAGCGCAAGCGCGGTGTCCACGTTCCCCAGGCCCATATTGCCGGTGGGCGGCGTGAAATTGACGGTCACGGTGCGGGTGATGGTCTCCGTGACGTACGTGGTCACGGTACGGGTGACGGTCTCAGTACGATAGATCGTGATGAAAGTCCCCCGGGGCGCAGGTGGCGGCGCCGGCACCTGCACCGGAACCTTCACTGTCTCCGTCACTTGCGTCTGGACCGGCACCTGCACCTGCTCCTGGATGGTGCCGGTCAGCGTGACTTCGGAGCCGTCACGCAGACCGTTGACGAGAGATTTTGCATTCGCTTCCGAACCGGCGAGCGTCAGGTATCGCAGAATCAGCGACTCGATGGATACCTTGCTGCTGCCGCCCGCAACCGTTGGCACGACCGATGTGCCGCCCTTGCTGCCGCCGCCTTTGTCTTGTGCCGTCGCCGCGCAGGAAACCGCGAGCATGACACTCACCAAAAGTAAAACTGGCGCTGATTTCTTGAACATTTGGCGCTCCTTGTCTGAAATGAGCCGTCCTGACTCTGGTTAATACTATGACGACGGGGTCAGACCGAGGAGCCTATTCCGTCACGAACCCTCCAATTAGGGAAACACAACTATTTCACGAATCCCTGCATGAACTGACGCCGGTGGTCACTCTTTGCCGCGGCCCGGCAAAGAGTGACGATCAGGGGCAACCTTAGCCCGTGATCGGTAACGAGTAATGGGCGGCCAGTGAAGCGGCGGTAGCGGGAATGAGAGGGCTACTCTCATCGCTCGGCGCCCCATCATCCAGGTCCGGCTCATCCCTCGTCATCCGGCGCACCGCCGGCGACGGCGAGATCTTCCTGCTTGATCTTCTCGGTGTTGAACTTCGCCGCGCGCTCGCGCATCGTCTTGAGCACGTCCTCCAGCGGCGGGAGATCGCCCTGAATCCAGCGCAGAGGATTGATCCGTGCCACCACGAAGGTCCGCAGGTAGGGGCTCATCAGCCCCCTGGCCTTGAGCTTGGCCACCACGCCGGCGACCAGCTCGTCTAGCTCGAACACCTTTTCGGCGCGCGCCTCGTGTTCCTTGATCGCCTTGCGCAGCGGCTCCGGGGAGAACGTCTCAAGCTTGCGCAGGATCGGCGCGTAGGCGCCGCCGGCGAAGTTGCCCTTCTTTTCATAACAGAGGCCGAGCGTCACCAGCGCCGACTCTTCCAGGTAAAAGGAGAAGTCGGTCTCCGGGCGTGCACCGTCCTCGTCGAGCAGGCCCTTGTAGATGCGGATGACTTCCATCGAGCGCTCGCGCAGGTTGTGCGCCTTCTCGGTGTTCAGCGCGAGGATCTGCCAGGCGATCTCGCGCTTCGGGACGACGAGGGCCATGATCGCTTTCGCGCCCAAGCGGCGCATCGCGGCCAGCCGGTGGCGGCCGTTGGGCGTCCAGAAGCCTTCCTTTGGGGCGGTGATCGCGATGATCGGATCGAGAAACAGGCCCGTTTTGTCCATCACGCCCGCGAGCTTCTTGTGGTGCGCCTCGGACAGGTCGCGCTGGAAGGGGGTCGGCTCGACCTTGTCTATCGGCAGCGAGGCGAACACCACCGGATTGCCGCCGAGTGGCTCGCGGTAGGTGCCCAGCACCACGCCGCCTTCCTGCTCGATGCGGCGGCTGACTTCGGCAATGTCGCTGGCACCCGCATCGAGCCGGCAGTCCTGCGGCCCGATGCCGCGCGATCCGGCCGCAGCTTTCTTCGGCATGCGCTTCGCGGGGGCCCGCTTGCGCCCGGTAGTGGATTTCGCTTTTTCCGCCATCGTCAGATCAATGATGTCGTTTGAAAAACTGCACCGCGCGTTCGTGCCGCTCGGCCGCCGCGCGGGTGGTGAACGTGCCGAGGTTGCGCCGCCTGCCGGTCCGCGGATTCTTCTTGCGTGAATAGAGGCGGTACTTCCCCGGCTTGAGCTTGCGGATCATGTCATTTTCCGCAACGAAGTGACGAGATGCGGGTGACGCAAAGTGGTGTGGGAGCGAAGGAGCACGATGTTTCGGCTCTGGCCCTTTTGACGTCCGGCTTATGGCCGGGACGCGTTGCCGCGGAGCCGCTCGTTGGCTTCCTCGAAGGCCCGCATGGTGTGTTCGATGTCGTACGGGTGCTCCTCGAAGGTCTTGGGATCCCATTCGCTGCGGGGCGTCGCGAAAAAATCCCCGCCGTAAACGTGAATCGCCCCGGTGATCTGGTCCAGCGGATTCGTGACCGCGTGGATGATCGCCGCGCCCAGAGGGATCGTGTCCCTGGTGTTCATCTCCTTGGTCCCGTGCTGCGTCAGGCCTTTCTCGCTGCGCCGGTAGAAGATGTTCTGCTCGCGTCCCCCGTAGATGCCGATGACGGCCCACATGCGATGATCGTGCGGCTTGAATACCATCCGGGGTCCCCAGCACAGGTTGAGGATGGTCAGGTCAGCGGCCCGATAAATCGTTTCAACGCCCGAGAGCTTCGGTTCCCCCAGCGCCCGCACGACCTGCGTGGGCTCGCTTACGGCCTTCTCCACCAGCTCCCGGATCGCAGTTTGCGCATTGCGTTCCTTGAGCGCGGCGCGACATTCTTCAATAAAAAGTTCTTTCTGAAACATCGCCATGCCTCCCTTTCGACTTCCCCAAGAGCAGGTACCAAAATGAGGGGATACTCCCCTCATACTCCCCTACATGAGGGGCCGTTTCACTCATTTTAAAACGGCCTCTAAGCGCCTAACCCGCGTCAGCTGCACGCGGTGGTTGGGCGTTGACAGTCGAGCCTAGGAGTTTGTCGGACTTAGGGCCGACAAACTCCTAATGCAAGACCGCCCGCACGAAAACGGGAGGAAGAGGCAGTGAAAATCTCATTACCAGGCTGCTCGCGAACTCATTGTAAGTGAAGAGGGGTCGTAATGCCGGGTCTCATTCGAAATCCGCAGGCGGTCTTGCTGTTAGCAGCCTGTCGGATGCCTAAGTCCGACAGGCTGCTAGCGCGTCCCACGGACGGCCCATGCGCGTGCAATGAGCGGAATGGAGCCGTCCGCCGCGATCGGTAGATGTGCGCGGATGCGATCGCGGAGCGCGGCGCGCGCTTCCTCGTCTAGTGACATCGCATAGTCGGGCGCCGGAAATTGCCCGCCGAGGAACGGCGTCCAGTAGTCGTCAAAATCCCGGAAGCGAGTCGAAACGTCAATAGGCCGCACCTCAACATCCTTCAGCCCGGTGCCTTCAAAAACGTCTTTCAACGGGCCGGGCTTGCAGATCGGAAATCGGCGGCCTTCATCGCGCTCCAGGTCTTCGGGTTTGAGTGCGACCGCGGCGTCCCAGAAGGTGCGCATCAGTTCCATCTTTCCGGCGTAATCCCAGACGTAGCCGGCAATCACGCCTCCCGGGTGGGCGACTCGCGCCATCTCCGCCATTCCGGCAGGAAGATCCGGAATGAAATTCAGCACCAGTGCGGACACGACTGCGTCATACCGTGCCGATTCGGCTGAGAGGTGGCGGGCGTCGCCGATGTTGAACCGAACTCGGGCATCCCGAACCTGCTCCCGTGCAAGAGAAAGATAGCCTTCCGAGGGGTCGATCCCATCGACATACAGGGGATTCGCGTGATGGACAATGGTTTCAGTCAGCGCCCCCGTACCACACCCGACATCGAGCCAACGAGCGGAGGGTGGAATGGCAAGCCATTCAACAAAGTCGCGAGCCACGAGTCGACTCCACCGACCTACGTAGGGCTCATACGCTGCGCCCGTCGCCCAAACACTCTTTTCGGTCGAAATACTCATCGTTCTCGCAAAATATTAGGGGTGACCCCATGGATTCTGAGACAAGGAATGGACAGGATTTACAGGATTAACGGGATTAAATCAGACTGCCACCTTCCTCCAGTGGCCGCAATCAGGGCCGCTCGGTGAACTTCGGGATTTCCTGCGGTTCGACGTACCAGGCTGCCTTGGAGCCCCAGAAAATGATGTTCTGCGGACGCATGGCCGGGTCGTTGTCCAGCAGCCCGGCGGGAATCAGATATTCCTCTCTCTCGGCTATTCTGTGCGGCACCCGGCTTCCGCAGCGCCTGCAGGACGAGACCGCGAAGGTCCTGGCGCCCGGCAGCTTGAAGTGATGGACCAAATCCTCGCCCGCCGACCAGGCGAACTGCCCTTGCGGCACGAACAGGTTCGCAGCATGCGCGCTGCCTGAGGCTTTCCGGCATCGCGTGCAATGGCAATAGCGGAAGGCGGAGAAGGGCGGTCTGGCCTCGAACCTGACCGACCCACACAGGCAACTCCCGGTTACGGACTCCGACGGCATCACGGCTCCTTTCAAGAAAACTTCCACCAGACAAATGCTGCCGCGCTGGCAGGCAGAGCGAATATCACCAGGAAAATCGGCAGCTCCTCGGCGACCGAATAGCCGGCGTGGGCAACGCCCACCCACATATTGATCCCGGCAGCGGCAAGCCAGATCGGGATGAAGACCTGCGCGGCAACTACCATCGCCTTCGTGTTGTCACCGCCTATCCATCGCCCGACAAGAACGCAGATGCCGAGCAGCAGGAAGCCTCCGAGGATGATGATGGCGGTGCGCATTTGCTGGATAGAAGTGACGAGATAGGAGTGACGAGATAATGGTGACGGAGCGAAGCAGTTTGGGACTAAGTGTTCAAGAGCGAAACAATTGCCTGTCTTTGAGTTCAAGCCATTGAAATAGCGCTTCTTTTAATGGGGTCTGTCCC
>CAYYZZ010000126.1:0-7603 GCA_964476235.1 uncultured Streptomycetaceae bacterium
CGCCTTCACGCATCCCCGAACCCTTTCGCCTTGAATCCGCAAAAAAATCAATCAGTCCGCCTTCCATTTACAGAATTCGTCGAAGATGAATTCTGAAATCCGCATAAAAATAAACAATATCTCTTATCCCTATTCAAGAATTCGCCTCGGGCGAATTCTTTCGAGGACGAATTCTGGTGCCCACGGCGCGGATTGAACGCGCGACCTCTCCCTTACCAAGGGAGTGCTCTACCACTGAGCTACATGGGCTGCTTCATTCCACTCACCGCGCCCTTGCCGCTCACCGTGCAGAAATTTCAAGGTTCGTTGGAGCGGGTGAAGGGAATCGAACCCTCGTCATAAGCTTGGAAGGCTTCTGCTCTACCATTGAGCTACACCCGCCGCTTGAGTCTCCGTGAGTCCCCAGTTCGAGCATCCTCGAGCCTTGCTTACCCGCAAATCCTGGTGGAGGGGGTAGGATTCGAACCTACGTAGGCGCATGGCCAACAGATTTACAGTCTGCCCCCTTTAGCCGCTCGGGCACCCCTCCGAACGAAGCCGAGCATTATTGTTGTTTTTCCCCATGTTGTCAAACGCCTAACGCCGATTTTGGGCTATCTTCGGCACAACACCGGAATGAAGCGGTTGCGAAACCCTTGAATCGGGGGAAACCCCGATCCGCCTTGCCCGAAAACCGCTTGAATCTGACGGCGACATCCCCGCCCGGTACTCGTCAGCCCCCTCTACTCCCCGCCCGAGCCACTGATGCTGGTTCCGCCGCACACGAACAGGGTCTGGCCCGTGATGTAACCGCTTGTGGGCGAAAGCAAAAATACCGCCGCCCGCGCGATATCGTCGGGGGTGCCGACCCGCCTGACCGGAATACTGTCAATCACGCGCTGGCGCTTCTCGCCCCCGGGCGGATGCCCCCGGTCGAACAACTCGGTCGCCACCGGCCCGGGCGCGATCGCATTCACCGTAATGCCGTCGGCAGCAAGCTCGAGGCACCACGTCCGCGTCATGCCTACGATCCCCGCTTTCGCCGCGGAGTAGACGGTGCGGCCGGTCTTGCCCATGATCGCGCGCGAGGAAATACTGACAATGCGGCCGAACCTGGCGGCGCGCATGCCGGGCACGAAGGCCTGGACCAGGATCATCGCGGCGCGAACGTTCAAAGCCAGCGCGTAATCCATATCCTCGACGGTTGCCTGCTCCAGCAGGCCGGGTCGGTTTACGCCCGCATTGTTAACCAGGTAGCGGACCGGGTGGAGGGTTGCGATCTCGTCGGCCGCCTTGCGTGCAGCAGCAGCGTCAGCCAGGTCCACGGCGTGAAAGAACAGCCGGTCGTGCCGGATGCGCGGCGGCCGGCGTTGCAGCGCAACCACCGTGCAGCCGCTATCGAGAAGGTGCCGCGCGATGGCCTCCCCGATGCCCGAGCTGGCCCCCGTTACAACGGCCGTTCCTTCCATGATTCCCCCGAAGCAGAGTGGCGCGATTATATCGTCTGGTAACATTTGCCAACGTCCGCGCTTTGCCGATCGCCCGCAACTATCTTGCTGCCTCGTGAAAGTCCCATACGATCCGCTGGCCGCACTGCGGCGGGCCGGCCAGCGCGCCGCTTACCTGTGGTACCGTTATCGGGATAATAGGGACTGACCCGGGGAGAAAACCGTGACACGCTGCGTCGTTCAGGCCGCCATACTGATCGCGCTCGCCCGGGCAAAACCGGGCGCAGTCACCTACGCGTCCTCGGGCAGCGGCTCCACGGCGCGCCTTTCGGGCGAGCTGTTCAAGAGCATGGCCAGGGTCAATCTGCTGCACGTGCCTTACAAGGGAGCGGGCCCGGCGTTGACGGATCTCGTAGCCGGCCAGGTGCAGACGATGATCACCGGCATCTCCTCCACGCTGCCCTATGTCAAAGCCGGCCGGCTGAAGGCGCTCGGAGTCTCGAGCGAGAAACGACAGCCGCTGCTGCCCGAGGTGCCGAGCATCTCGGAGCAGTTGCCCGGTTATGAGGTAGCCACCTGGTATGGCGTCTTCGCGCCGGCCGGAACGCCGTGGCCGGTCGTGGACAAGCTCAACCGGTCGCTCGTCAAAATTTTCGTCACGCCGGATGCGCGGACCAGGCTCGCCGCGGTCGGCACGGACGCTCAAACCAACACACCGGAACAGTTTGCGCAGGCGGTCAGCAAGGAACGCGCGAAATGGGCGAAGATCATCAGGGAGTCGGGCGCGCGTGCAGAGTGAACAGTGGACCCGGCGCGACCTCATCCGCGCCCTCCTGATCACCGGCATCATCGCCGGCGGCCTGGCCATCGACCAGCTCGTCGATTTCTGGGGCCAGACGCTGACCAACGTGGGCATCTGGGCCGCGTTCCTATACTGGCTGCGCGGCGCGCGACCCGACGACCAGATGGCGCTGGCCGTTTGCGTGCTGTATGCCACGCTCGGCGAGATCTTCCTGTCTCTGGTATGGGGTCTCTACGAATACCGCCTCGCGAACGTTCCCCTGTTCGTGCCGCCGGGGCACGCGCTGCTGTTCATGCTGGGCCGCATCCTGGCCGAACGCGCGAGCCAGTGGATCGAGTGGTTCGTTCCGCTCGCCACCGCGCCGTTCGTATTCCTGCTCGCCGTGACCGGGCTCGGCACGCTCGATGCGCTGCTGTTCGCGCTGTTCCTGCTGTGCCTGCTGTCGGGACGCGCGAGCAAGCTCTATTCAGTCATGTTTGTGCTGTCGCTGGCGATGGAGGTCTACGGCACCTGGCTCGGCAACTGGACATGGGCGGCGGAAGCGCCCTGGCTCGGGTTTACCACCATTAATCCCCCGCTGGCCGCCGGCGCTTTCTACTGCATGCTCGACATGCTGGTGGTGGCGACGGTGGCGAAATCCCCGGCCACCCCGGGGATTTCGATCATCAAGATCCGTCCGGGGTTAAATCGGGCTTGAAGCCGACGGGCTGCTCAGCCGAAGTACCCGATCACCCGCCACCACAAGTATTGCAGCGGCAGTAAAAAGAACAGGCTGAATGCCGCGAGCGGCAGCGCCAGCCTGAGCATCGGCATCACCCTCAGCGCGCCCACCTGCAGCCCCACCATCGCCGGCGGGACCTGGTACGGCAGCAGGAACGTGGTGAAACCCACGCCGATCACCATCAGCGCCGCCTTCAGCGGCCAGCCGGTGGCCTGCGCGAAGTACTCGGCGAGCGGCGCCAATACCGCCGGTTGCGCCGGGTTGGTGGTGAACAGCCCGGTGAATGTCGCCAGCACCGAGAGCGTCATGAAGTTGCTGAAATCAGCGCCGGCCTCGAGTGGCAACACGCCATGCAGCAGCCTGCCCAGCCCGTCGCTCAGACCGGTCTTCTGTATGACCAGCCCGAGCCCGAGCGTCGCGCCCACATAAAAGTACGGGCCAACCCTGACTTCGTGGAAGGCGGATACCGGCATCACGCCCACGCGCGGCAACAGGCAGGCGATGCCCGCCGCAAGCGCGATCCAGCCCGGCTTGATCCCGTGCAGGAAATCGGTTGCCCACAGCGCGAGCGCGACGGCGAGAATAGCCACCATGCGCCGCTGCTCGGGCGTCAGCGGCGCCGTAACGCGCTCGCCCTGCACCGGCCGCGCCTTGGCGGGAAACAGCCAGAGCACGAAGCCGATGATCGCAATGCTCTTCAACGCGCCCAGCACCGGAAACTGCACCCAGAGGTACTCGGCGTAGGTGATCTGCACGCCGTAGAGCGCTTCCGCCGAGCCCGCCAGCACCAGGTTGGGCGCATTGGCGGGCAGCACGGCCGTGCCGCACTGGTAGGTGGCGACGATCGTGGCGAGGCACAGTCCGTTATACCCGGTACTGTCGTGCTCGAAACCGACCCGCTTCGCCAACGCCATCACGATGGGCAGGAGCAGCAGCACGCGCCCGACCGTCGCCGGTATGAGGAACGAGAGCACGATCGACGCCACCACCACCGCGACGACGAGTTGCGCGTACGACAGCGCAAAGCGGTCGAACAGCGCGCTGGCCAGCCGTTGCGCCAGCCCGGTGCGGTTCACCGCTTCGGCCATGATCAGCCCGCCCAGCACCAGCCACAGCGTCGCGGAAGCGAATCCGGAAAAAACCACCTGGGCCGGCGCCACGGCGAGCGCCATCGCCAGCATGAAGAACAGCAGGCCGACGATATGCTCGGGCAGCGATCCCACCGCCCACAGCCCGACGGTGAACACGACCAGCGCCGCGGCGTGCATCATCTCCACGGACACACCCGCGGGCGGCGGCGTGAAGTACACCGCGACTGCAGCCGCGATGACGACGAAGCTGAGGATCGAGGAAGCCTTCATCGATGAAGGATACGGGATACGCGATGCGGGATGCGTGCTCCGGGATGTGGGATATCCCGTATCTCGTATCTCGCGACCCGTATCTCGTCAGGACTTCTTGAACTTGGCAGCGAGAGCATCACCCCCGCGCACCAGCAGGCCGGTATCGGCGCCGACCGCGACGAACAGGTAGCCCATGTCGAGGCAGCGTTGTCCGTCGGCCTCCCCCACCAGGATGCCGGGCGCTTTGCCCGTCTTGCGAATTCGCTGCGCCGCGTCTTCCATCACTTTCCACACCTCGGGATGCTGCCAGTTGCCGAGGTAGCCCAGGTCGGCAGAGAGATCGTTCGGCCCGATGAAGATACCGTCCACGCCCTCGGTCTCCGCGATCGCCTCGAGGTTCGCCATCGCCTTGCGGGTCTCGACCTGCACCAGCAGGCAAATCTCCTCGTGCGCGCGCTTGAGGTAGTCCTTGGTCCTGCCGTAGCCCGCCGCGCGCGTCGCCCCGGCCACGCCGCGCAGGCCCTGCTGCGGATAGCGCGTGTAACGCACCGCGTTCTGCGCCTCCTCTGCGGTCTGCACGTACGGCAGCAGCAGGGATTGCGCGCCGATGTCGAGGAAGCGCTTGACCAGCACCATGTCGTTCCAGGCGGGGCGCACGACCGGCGTGGCGGTGCCGCCCGTCATCGCGTGCAGCTGCGACTGCACCATCGGCAGCTCGTTCGGCGAATGCTCCGTATCGAGCAGCACCCAGTCGAAACCGGCGTGCGCGAGTATCTCGGCGACGATGTGGCTCGAGAGGCTCGACCACATGCCGATCTGCGGCTTCTTGTCTTTCAGCGCGCGCTTGAACTTGTTTACAGGTAAATCCACTGGATCTTCCTTACAAACCGATTTGTTGTTGGGCCGATCGAATCACGACTCACGATTCACGACTCACGCTTTTCTCAGAAGACCGGTCCCCGGTCCTCAGTGGTGCGTGTCGGGATCGGGCGTGGGCGCGCCGTGATGCAGGAAATCGAAGTCGCAGCCCTTGTCCGCCTGCGTGACATGGCTCGAAAAAATCGCGCCGTAGCCGCGCGTGTAGTGCGGCGGGCGCGGCTTCCACGCCGCTTTTCGCTTCGCCAGTTCCTCGGCGCTCACCTTGAGCTCGAGCTTGCGCGCCGCCACGTCGAGCTCGATCAGGTCGCCGTCGCGAACCAAGGCGAGCGGTCCGCCGACGAAAGCTTCCGGCGACACGTGCAGCACGCAAGTGCCGTAGGAAGTGCCGCTCATGCGCGCGTCGGAAATACGCACCATGTCGCGCACGCCCTTCTTGAGCAGCTTCTTCGGAATCGGCAGCTGGCCCCATTCCGGCATGCCCGGCGCGCCGAGCGGGCCGGCGTTCTGCATCACCAGCACCGAGTTCTCGTCCACCTGGAGGTCGTCGGAATCGATCCGCGCCCTCAGGTCCTCGTAATCCTTGAACACCACCGCGGGCCCCGTGTGCTGGTGCAGGCGCGATTCAGCGGCGAGCGGCTTGATCACCGCGCCGTCGGGCGCGAGGTTGCCGCGCAGCACCGCGAGCCCACCGCTTTGCGACAGCGCTTTCTCACGCGTGCGGATAACATCGGTGTTGTAGACCGTCGCTCCCTCAATATTTTCCCCCAAGGTTCGCCCATTCACCGTCGAGCATTTCAGGTTGAGATCTTCCTTAAGGATTGCGAGCAACGCTCGCAATCCTCCGGCGTAGTAGAAATCCTCCATCAGGTACTTTCCTGCGGGGCGCAGGTTTGCCAGCACCGGTACGCGTTGCGCGATCTCGTCGAAGCGGTCGAGCTTGATCTCGATGCCGGCGCGTCCCGCCATTGCAATCAAGTGGATCATTGCGTTGGTCGAGCCGGACAGCGCATGAACTACAGTAATCGCGTTATCAAATGCCGCAGGCGTTAGGATCTCCGCAGGGCGGAGATCCTCCCACACCATGTCCACGATGCGCCGGCCGGTCGCCGTCGCCATGCGCGGATGACCCGAATCGGCGGCGGGAATCGAGGCAGCGCCCGGCAGCGTGAGTCCGAGCGTTTCCACCGCCGAGGTCATGGTCGAGGCGGTGCCCATCGTCATGCAATGTCCGTAGGAGCGCGCGATGCCCTCCTCGACCTCGCGCCAGTCGTCCTCGGTGATGCGACCGGCGCGCAGCTCCGCCCAGTATTTCCAGCGGTCGGTGCCGGAGCCGAGCTGCTCGCCCTTCCAGTTGCCGCGCAGCATCGGGCCCGCCGGCATATAGATGAATGGCAGGCCCATCGAGGTCGCGCCCATGACGAGCGCGGGCGTCGTCTTGTCGCAGCCGCCCATCAGCACCGCGCCGTCGATGGGATGCGAGCGCAGCATCTCCTCGGTCTCCATCGCGAGGAAATTGCGGTACATCATGCTGGTCGGCTTCTGGAAGGTTTCGCTCACGGCCATCACCGGCAGCTCAACGGGAAAGCCGCCCGCCTGCCACACGCCGCGCTTCACTTCCTCGGCGCGCGTGCGGAAATGCGCGTGGCAAGGCAGCAGGTCGCTCCAGGTGTTGATGATCCCGATCACCGGCTTGCCGGCGAAATCGTTGCGCGCGTAGCCCATCTGCAGCGCGCGCGAGCGGTGGCCCTGCGAGCTCAGGTCGCCGCCGCCGAACCAGCGGTGACTTCGAAGGTCTTCCGGTCGCACCTTGGGGTTTGCCATGAAACGATTCCCGACGTGATTGTGGGCGCGGGGACAACCGTCCCCGGGGAGGGGGTATTCTAGCCTTCAGGTACGTACTGCTTGCCGATTCCCGGTTTGCTGCGGCCCATGCCCGGCAGCTCCCAGATGCCTGCTCCGCTGGGATTCAGGTCGCCGTCGATATTGGCGTCGATCACACACGGTTTGCCGCTGGCGATGCCTTCACGCACCGCATCGGCAAGCTCTGACGCGCGGCCCACGCTCACCCCCGCGATGCCGGCCGCGCGCGCCATTGCGGCGAAATCCGGGTTGTACGGCTTGTTGGTGCCGGGGTGCTTGAAATCGGTGGCAAGCTCGCGCCCGGCGAGATACCCGCGCTGGAGGCCACGGATCGAAGCGTAAGCGTAGTTGTTCCATACCACGTAGACGACCGGTATGTCGTACTCGTACGCGGTCGCCAGCACACTGGCGTGCATCAGGAACGCGCCGTCCCCGACTACCGCAACGCACGGCCGGTCGGGAGCGGCCAGCTTCGCGCCCAGCGCTCCGCCCACGCCAAAGCCCATCGGGCCGAAGCCCATCGAGCCGATCAGCGAATCCGGGCGCTTCGGCTTGCAGAACTGGATGAGCC
>CAYYZZ010000127.1:0-3871 GCA_964476235.1 uncultured Streptomycetaceae bacterium
TGAACGGGAGCGAATAGTAGGCGCCGTTCACGACGTGGGTGCCCCAGTGCCCGATACTGACCATATAGCCGTCCGGCGCGGAGCGGACGACCTTTCCGGTGCCGATGCTGCCGCCTGCTCCTGTCGTGTTGTCGACCAGCACGGGCTGACCGAGCGCCGTTCTCATGCGCTCGCCCATGATGCGCGCGAGCGTATCGGTGGGTCCCCCCGCGGAAAACGGCACGACGATCGTGATTGGTTTGGACGGGTAGATTTGAGCCGTCGCGATTGAGCAGGCTCCGAATGTGACGGCAAGTGCACAGGTGACAAGTGGCGCTTTCATGTTTTCCCCCTTTCAGGTGGATTGGTACCGTCTATTGAGCCTTCGGTAAATGGCTGACAACCCATTTACCGCCGTCCCTTCCCCCTCTCCGCTCGGGAGAGGGGGAAGGGGTGAGGGGTCGAGCGTCGTCAAGCATTTTCAGGACGCTCGATAACTGGCGACTGCCATCCTTTTTTACACCGGGCGGTGGATTGCAACCGGGATGCGGCGCGGGCCGAAGGCGCGCTTGAAGGCCTCGTAGCGGCCGGCGATGGCGCCGCCGCAGTCGGGGCATTTCCCGTCGGGCGTGACGCGGTAATCGTCGATGCGGTACCAGTCGCGCACGATGAGCGGCGCGCGGCAACCGGGGCAGTAGGTGGTGCCGCCTTCGGCATCGTGCACGTTGCCGGTATAGACGTAGTGCAGCCCCTCGGCCAGAGCGATGTCGCGCGCGCGTCGCAGCGTGGTGGCGGGCGTCGCAACGATGTCAGTCATCTTGTGGTCCGGGTGGAATGCCGTGAAGTGCAACGGCACATCCGGGCCCAGTTCCTTCATGATCCATTTACACTCGGCCTCGATTTCCGGTGAGGAATCGTTCTTGCCTGGGATCAGCAGCGTGGTGATCTCGAACCACACATCGGTTTCGTGCCTGAGGTAGGCGAGCGTGTCGAGGACGGGTTTCAGCCTGGCGCCGCACAGCTTGAAGTAGAACTCGTCGGTGAAGGCCTTCAGGTCCACGTTGGCGGCGTCCATCTTTGCGTAGAACTCGCGCCGCGGAGTATCGTGGATGTAGCCCGCGGTGACGGCGACGGCCTGGATGCCAATGGCGTGACAGGCATCCGCGATGTCCATCGCGTACTCGGCGAAGATCACCGGGTCGTTGTAGGTGAAGGCGACGCTTTTGCAGCCGTTGGCCTCCGCCGTTTCCGCAATCGCCTCCGGCGAGGCCTCGTCGGTGAGCCGGTCGATGTCGCGCGACTTGGAGATGTCCCAGTTCTGGCAGAACTTGCAGGCGAGGTTGCAGCCCGCCGTGCCGAAAGAGAGGACGCTCGAGCCGGGATAGAAGTGATTGAGCGGCTTCTTCTCGACGGGGTCGATGCAGAAACCGGACGAGCGGCCGTAGGTGGTGAGCACCATGCGGTCCTGCTCCCGCATGCGCACGAAACAGGCCCCGCGCTGGCCCTCGTGCAGGCGGCAGTCGCGCGGGCACAAGTCGCACTGCATCCGCCCGTCGTCGAGCATATGCCACCAACGGCCCGGATATTCGCGCGGTGCGCTCATCGTGCTTCGCAATGGGTGATACGTGACAAGTGATAGGTGATAGGTGCCGGAAAATCCTTGCTTGAACTCCAGACTCTTATCACTTATCACCTATCACTCATCACGCCCCATCGGATTCCCGCCATTTAAAGACTGTGTAGCGGGAGAGCTGGACCTCCTTGTCCCAGAAGTCCGGCGGCAGCCCGGCCTTGTACTTGAGGTGGGACAGGAAATCCGAAGGTTCCTTGAAGTCGTTCCACATCTGGGGCAGGAACGTGCTGGTGTGGTATCCGTACTGGAAGACCAGGCCGTCCATGCCGGCGCGCAACTGCCTCAACGCGTCCAGCTCGTCGCTGAAGCTCATGGGATCCAGCGCGGAGAGCACCGAGATCTCGACCGAGACGGCGGCAAACTCGGCTGCGGTCAGGGGCGTGAAGCGGGGGTCGCGAAAGGCGGCGCCCACCGCGTTGGCTTTGACGTCGTCGGCGAGCGTGCGGTGCGGGCGCAGCGTGCCGATACAGCCGCGCAGTTTGCCTTCCCTCATCAGGGTGATGAAGCAGGCGCCCTCCTGCCTGAGCCAGGGCTGTTCGTCGCTTGCGGCATGGCTGAGGCCCAGTTCGGTCGCGATCGCGGCGCGTGCGAGCGGCAGCAGCACGCGATCCGCATCCGCCGGGAAAGGCAGCGGGTTGCCGTCTCGCAGCACGCTATGGCCCGACCCGGCAGACAGCACGATCGGCTCGGATTCAGCGGGCATCACGCGCGTCCTCGTAGAAAGCGAATGCGCCGTAACCGACCACGCGGTTCCTGTCCCCGGCGGTGTCGCCGGAATTGCGGAGATCGATCAACTCGGGCTTCAGCCCGCGTCGGCGCGCGACATGGGTGAGTCCCGTCACCGGCGTCGCGCCGCACGCCTGCTCGTGCGAGAGTTCGCTCGAAAGATCGAGGATGGCCTTGGCGGTGGCGCGGTCCACGGCCTGGGCGTCGCCGTAGGAGAGATAGTGCGAGAGATCGGAACTCACCACGATGAGCGTCTCGGGGCCGCCCCACAGCACATCGAGCACGTCCGCGACTTCCTGCGCGCCGGCGTGGCCGACCGCGAGCGGCACCAGCGTGAATTTCTCGAGCACGGTCTGCAGGAACGGCACGTGCACTTCCAGCGAATGCTCGAGGGCATGCGCCTGCGCGTTCACCGTCACCTGCGGCATGCCGCGGAGCCGCTCGACAGCGGCCGTGTCGATCTCGACCGTGCCCAGCGGCGTGGCGAAGGCGTTGCAGCCGGGGAGCGCCAGTCCCCGCACCGCGACGCGGTGCGTGGGCCCGAGCAGGACGACGCGGGTGATATGGCTGCGCGCGGGCGCGAGCAGGACGTAAACGCTGGCCGCGATCGGGCCGGAAAAGATGTATCCGGCATGCGGCGCGATGATCGCCTTGGGCACGGCGCGCTCGGGCGCGTCGTGCGCGGCTGCGCTCAGCAATTGAGCCAGGCTGTGCGCGAGCTCGCGGCTCTCGCCGGGATAGAACGTGCCGGCAACGGCCGGTGCTCGCACGGACACGGAGGATTGCAGCATCTTGCGACCCATTATGCGCCCGGTCGGTGGTTTTTCAAGTGCGGCGGATGCAACACCCGTTGCTGATAAAATCCCTGCAATTACAGCGTTCTTCCTCTCTTCAAATGTCCAAGGCCTACGCCCTGATTCCCGCTGCCGGTTCCGGCGTCCGCATGGGCGCGGCCCCGCCGAAACAGTACGTGGAGATCGCGGGGCGGCCGCTGCTCTACTACGCGCTGCGGGCGCTGGCGCAGCATCCGCGTATAGAGCAGGTTTTCGTCGTGCTCGCTCAGGGTGACGACCGTTTCAAGCGCGGTGACTGGCGCGAGTTCGCCGCGAAGATCAAGCCGCTTTATTGCGGCGGCGAGACGCGCGCTGCGAGCGTGTTCAACGGTCTGCTCGCGGCCCGCGACACCGTCGCCGGTTCCGACTGGGTGCTGGTGCATGACGCCGCGCGGCCCTGCCTCGGGCGCGAGGAGCTCGACCGCCTGTTCGGGGAGCTCGATGCGGATGACACCGGCGGGCTGCTGGCGGTTCCGCTGACGGACACGTTGAAGCGCGCCAATCGCGACCTGCGCGTCGCGCATACCGAGCCGCGCGACAACCTGTGGCTCGCGCAGACGCCGCAGATGTTCCGCTACCGCCTGCTGATCGAGGCGCTGCGCGCCGCGGACCCCGCGGTTGCGACCGACGAGGCGCACGCGATCGAGGGACTGGGCCTGAAGCCGAGGCTCGTCATGGGCAATACATCGAACATCAAGGT
>CAYYZZ010000127.1:3971-7365 GCA_964476235.1 uncultured Streptomycetaceae bacterium
GGCGTGCAGATTCCCTACGAGAAGGGGCTCGCCGGACATTCGGACGCCGATGTGCTGATCCACGCGGTGTGCGATGCGCTCCTCGGCGCCGCCGGCCTGGGCGACATCGGCGCGCATTTCCCCGACAGCGATGCCCGCTACAAGGACATCGACAGCCGCAAGCTGCTGCGAGAGGTGGCGCAGTTGCTGCGCCAGAAGAAGCTCAAGGTCGTGAACGTGGATGCGACCATCATCGCGCAAGAGCCGAAAATGGCCCCGCATCTATCCGCGATGCGCGCCAATCTAGCCGCCGACCTGGGCGTTGCAGTCGACTCTATCAATATCAAGGCCAAGACCACCGAGAAACTCGGCTTCGTCGGGCGGGGCGAGGGCATCGCCGCGGAAGCGGTTGCGTTGGTTGCAGAAAATTAACCGCCATGCCGCCAAGAAAATCACGGAAATAATGAACCGCCAAGCACGCCAAGCACGCCAAGAGAATCAATTCTCAAATTAGCAAGAAACTCCCTGTCGGATTGCTCCGGCCGGGGACCCTTCGGATAGTCGCTTATATGCGATAAACACGCTCTACTCGACCTTGTTCTTGTTGTTACTTATTAGGCTTTCTTGGCGTTCTTGGCGCGCTTGGCGGTTCGATTTGATTCTATTTTTGTATTTCTTGTCGGCTTGGCGGTTAATTTCACGTGGTAGTCGAATCTGACACTGCACGGCTGTTTTTCGCCGCGTGGCCTGCGCCGGAGGTGCAGCAGGCGCTCGAGAGGCAAGCGCGGGCCCTCATGCGCGAGTGCGGCGGCCGTGCGATCTCCGCACGCAACATCCATCTCACGCTGGTTTTTCTTGGCGACGTCGCGCGCGAGCGCCTGCCTCGGCTCGAAACGCTTGCCGCCGCGGTGTCGGGGGCGTGCTTCGATCTCAACGTGGACCGCGTCGATTACTGGCGCCACAACCGCATCGTGTGGGCGGGCGTTGCACGCTGTCCCGAGGCCCTGCTCGCGCTGGTGGAGCGGCTCGAGCAGGGCCTGTCATCGGCAGGCTTCCGTTTCGACAAGCGTTCGTACTTGACTCACATAACGCTGCTGCGCAATGCGCGCCGCGCGCCGCCGGGATCCGCAATTCCTGCTATTGCCTGGCCGGTCGGCCGCTTTGCGCTGGTGGAATCGGCGCAACGCGGAAGGGGGCGGGTATACGAAGTGCTGCGGGAGTGGCCGCTCACCGCGTAGAATGAGCGGGTTGGCACCATAGCAGGGGAGGCGGTCCGGTCCATGAATCGCGCCGAACACATCGTGGCATTACGTGCCGCCAGCGGCGTGCTGGCGGGCGGCGACCGGCTGCTCCTGGCGGAGTGGAGCGACGCCGACTGGAACAAGCTGCTCGACTGCACGCAATCGCGGCCGTTCCGCGCAAGCGAAATCGTGATCCAGCGCGGCGCCCCCGACCGCGCGCTGAATTTTGTGGTCGCCGGCTCGCTCGATGTCGGCATCACCCAGGTGGACGGCGTCAGCATCTCGCCGCTCGCCAAGATCACCGCCGGCAGCGTCGTCGGAGAGCAGTCGTTTTTCGACGGCCAGCCGCGCTCGGCCAACGTGTGGGCGGTTACCGACGGCGAGTTGCTGCGGCTGGAATACGAGGAATTCATCCGGTTCAGCCAGGAGGAGCCGGCGCTGACCCGCGATCTGCTGTTCGCTATGGGGCGGGTGCTGTCGTCGCGGCTGCGGAATACGACGTTCCGCGTAAGACGTTAGAACCGGAACACGCCACCAAGCCCTGCCCCGGACTCGATCCGGGGGCGCCAAGGCCGCCAAGAAGAACAAAAATAATAATTGAACCGCCAAGCACGCCAAGCACGCCAGGAAAACAATAACAATGAGTGTCGACTAACAGGTCAAACAATTTGTCACCAAATAAGTCAGCCAATTTACGTTAGGCTTTCGGGAGACGCACACACATGCCCCCAGCTACGAACGAAGATATTGGCCGGCTTCTTGAGGAACTCGCTCTTCGCAAGTCAACAACGACCTATGGCGAGCTCGCGGAACGATTCGGCCTTCCTCCGATGGAGGGCGCATGGGCGGCGCATCCCCTCAGCCAGGTGTTTGAGTATCTTGATCAACAGGATGCAGCTGCCTCTCGCCCGTTTCGCACTTCTGTTGTGATCCGCAAGGACCGAAATATCCCGGGAGACGGGTACTTCGAATCTCTCGCGCGGATTAAGACAAACGGAATACCTGCCAAAACCGACAGAGCGAAAGAGAAGGTATGGCTCGATGAACTCAATGCCGTTTACGCATTCAAGTGGCCGAAAGCCTAACCACCCGGTCCACGTCGACGCACGGACGGCGGCCGTGCGCGCGTGACCGCGGGCGTTAATCTTTGATCTTGATATTTCTTGGCGTGCTTGGTGGTTCGATTTAATTTGGATTTTATATTTGTATTTCTTGGCGGCCTTGGCGTCTTGGCGGCTAATTTCAGGTTTTGAGGAGAAGGAAAAACCATGCAGTGGAAATTCGAATTGTTGATGAAGCCGTCGGCCGTGCCCCTGACCGAGGGGCCCGTGTGGGACGGCGAGTACCTGTACTTCACGCACATCCGCGCGAGCCGCATCCTGCGCTACGACCTGAAGACGAACGCGATCACGGAGTGGCGCACCGGGACCAACCGCACCAACGGGCTGGCGTTCGACGCGCAGGGGCGTCTCTTCGGCTGCTGTTCCGGCGGGCGCTCGATGGTCCGCTTCGATCCCGACGGGAAAATAGTCACGATTGCCGACCGCGTGGACGGCAAGCGGCTCAACACGCCGAATGACCTCGCCATCGACCGCAAGGGGCGCATCTGGTTCACCAATCCGGTCAACGAGGGCAACTGGGACAAGACCGAGGTGATGGAACTCGACAACCAGTCCGTGCTGCGCGCCGATCCGCAGAAGGACGGCAGCTACACGGTGACACGCGTCACGTTTGACACCACCCAGCCCAACGGCGTCCTGGTGTCGAAGGACCAAAGCACGCTGTACGTCGCTGAAAGCGGTTACGCGAAGGGCATTGCGCGCGAGCTGCGTGCCTATCCCATCCGCGAGGACGGCAGCCTGGGCACTTATACGACGCTATTTACCTGGGGGGAGGATGCCAGGGGCGTGCATCGCGGCATCGACGGCATGTGCCTGGACGCCGACGGTAACATCGTCGCCACCAATGGCTGGGAGGTGAGCGGCCCGGGGGCGATGATCACCGTGTTCTCACCCACGGGCCGGGTGCAGGAGACCCATCCCCTGCCGGCGAACCGCCCGACCAACTGCTGCTTCGGCGGTCCGGACCTGACCACCCTGTTCGTGACCACCGTGGAAGGGCACTTCTTCAAGGCCCAGACCGACCGCGTTGGTTGGGCCATGTATCCGTAACAA
>CAYYZZ010000128.1:0-7354 GCA_964476235.1 uncultured Streptomycetaceae bacterium
GAGCGACTTTTTCCACCCTCATAACAACTCCGCTCAATATTGAGGGCATGACGGGTGACAACCTGGGCAATCTCTACACGCCGGGCCGCGCGACCACTACCGCCGATGAATGTCCGGTGTGGCAAGTTAATAGCAATATCGAAAACCCGCTGCTGGTGGTAGTGGGCCGCATCCCCGCACCGTGCGCGCCTTTGGGCCTTGCTTTCGATCACGCCGGAAAGCTCTTTGTGACCGAAACAAACACAAGCAAGATATTCAGCTTTTTCCCCAACGCGGGCACCCCGCCTATCGCAACGGAGTTCGCCTCCGGCGTGCCGGGCGCGAACGGCGTCGCGTTCGACGGCGACGGCAATCTCTGGACCAGCGACGGCGTCACCGGCCAGGGCCGCGTGTGGATGATATCGCCGGTGGGCGTAGTCACCGAGGCGTTCCGCATCCAGCCCATGGCGAATGAAGTCAATCTGGTTGCCGGCGTCGGCGGCGTCGGGCGCGACGTCCGCACCTTGCCGCCAGGAACTATCACGGTGCTACCCGGCAGCCGCAACGCCCAGAATACCGCCGGCTCCCAACCGCTGGTGGCGAACGGTCTCACATTCGACAAGCACGGCGACCTCTTCGTTTCCGACACCGCTCGCGGCGCAATCTGGAAGGTGAAGTTCGACCGTCGCGGCAATCTGCGAAGCAAGGCCAATTGCGATACGACGTTCCACCCCAAGACGCTCTGTATGGAGAATCTCTTTGTCGCTCATCCCTTGCTGGAAGGCGCGGACGGGATCGCCCTCGACCATGACGATAATATCTGGGTCTCGGTCAACGAGCGCAACGCGATCGTCGGCGTGACTGACAACGGCAAGGTCATCGAAGTATTTCGCAACTCGCCTGATGCCGGCACTCAGCTGCGCAACACCGGCCCGCTGGAATTTCCCACCAGCCCGTTCCTGTCCGACCGCAAGTTCTGCACGGCGAGTTCCGACGGCAACCGCCGCGACAACTCTCCCAACACGGCCGGAGAAGTCAACAACCCCGCCGGCCCGGTCCGGGGCAAGATCTCCTGCATGGACCAGAGACTGCCCGTACGGGGCGTGACCCTACCGGTTCGGTAGGGCGGAAGAGCACGGCGAAGATTCGATTCGGATAAGCGCGCCAAACAAGAGCCGGGGTCAAGCCGGGTCGCCCGGCTTGACCGCACATTCCACAAATGGAGGGGCAGATGAAAAACATCCTGAAAGGTTGCTTTTACTTGCTGTTTATCGCCGTCGCTTGCGGCGCCGGCATAGTGCGGGCGGACGATGAATCGCATGGCAATCGGAACGCGGCTCAGAAGTTCGCCACGCTTCCGGACGGCGTCCGGTTCCCTGAGGGCATCACCGCGAATCCGGCGAACGGCGACATTTTCGTCGGCACGTTCGATGCACCGTCACCGACAAACCCCAATCCGAACAACAAGCTGCTGCGCTTCGACCGTCACGGGAAGCTCGAGGCATCGCGCGATTTCGGCAGAACGCCGCTGCTCGGTCTGGAATTCGACCGCGCCAACAAGAAGGTCTATATCGCCAACGTCGGCAACTTCGCCGGCGTCGACTCCAAGATTCAACGCATCGCGGCGAATTTCAATGCCGCCACCACGATCGAGGATGTCGCGGTAATCCCGTCAGCCGGCGCGCCGGGCCCGCGTGATGTGGACAACCCTGACGGCAGCTCCGACACGATCACGTTCGGCGACAACGCCCGGGTCCCCAACGCGATGGTCTTCGACAGCCATGGAAACCTCTACATCTCCGATTCGTTCCAGGGCACCATTTTCCGCATCAATAACCCAGCCGGCTGCGCGCCAAGCTGTGCGGTAATCACCATAGCGCACGATCCGCTGCTCGCCACGGCGGGATTTCCGCCTTTCGGTGCCAACGGCATCGCCTTCAACAGCAACGAGTCCGCTCTGTTCATCGCCAATACGGGCGATGACCGCATTCTCAAGCTGGATATCGCGTCGAACGCGGTCTCGGTCTTCGCCGAAAGCATCAATGGGGCGGACGGCATCGCCTTCGACAAGCATGGCCGTCTGTGGGTCGCGGCCAACCAGGCTGACGAGGTGGTGGCCCTGAACGCCAATGGGCGGGTCATCGCCCGGCTGGGCGAATTCCAGGGGATCCGCAGCGACGGGTCACCAAAGGGGCTGCTCTTCCCGGCAAGCCTCGTCATCGTGGACGACGACATATTCGTGACGAACCTGGCAGTTCCCCTCACGGACGCCGAGGGCGACGAACCCGAGGAGGACGTCAAGCGCTGGACGGTCTCGCGCATGAAAGTGCCCCACAATTGAGCTCGGTGTCCGCTCGACGACGGTGAGCCAATCCAGGATCGAAGTTGAATATCGATCAGCGATTACCCATCTGCTGGGAGCTTGAATCGGACTTGGCTGATCGCTGAACGCTGATAACTGAACGGCGGTCTCTTAGAACGCGAAGCGGCTCATGCCGCCGTCCACCGGGGTCACGGTGCCGGTGATGTAGCCCGCCCGCGGCGAGGCGAGGAAGACCGCCAGGTTAGCGAGTTCCTCCGGCTCGCCGAAGCGGCCCATCGGGATGTTCTCCTCGGCAAACTTCCTGCGGTCTTCCTCGGTGGGATGGAAGCGCACGATCTGCTCGCTCATGATGCGGCCGGGCTGGATCGAGTTGATGGTGATGCCGTGCCCGGCTATTTCGCGCGACAGCCCCTTGGCCCAAGCATGCACCGCGGCCTTTGCCGAGTTCGCGGCATTGAGCCCGCGGGGCTCGGAGGTGCCGGTGATATTGACGATGCGGCCCCAACGCCGCGCCATCATGCCGGGAACCAGCGCATGTGACAGCTCGCGCAGCCGGATGAAGTTGACCAGGATGCCTTCCGCCCACTGCTCCTTGGTCGCCTCGAAGGGAAAGGGGCGGCTGCCGCCCGCGGCGTTGACCAGGATGTCCACGCGGCCGAGGGCTTTTTCAGCCTCCTGGGCGAGCTTCTCGGCCGAGCCTTCCTGATAGAGGTCCGATTCGATGATCAACGGCTCGGCGCTCCGGGCAGATACGATTTCCCGGGCCAGATCCTCGAGTAGGTTGACGCGCCGCGCGGCGATCGCGAGCTTCACGCCTTCGCGCGCCAGGCCCAGTGCGATGGCGCGGCCGATGCCACGCGAGGCGCCGGTGACGAGAGCGGTCTTGCCGGAGAGTTGGAGGTCCATTGCTTTCCCCCTCCGAGGGATGGAAATGAATTCGCGGCACAAACCCCGCGGCACAAACCCCGCGGCACAAACCCATTGGTGCCGCAGATAACAGGGTCCGGTCGCGGCGAACAGGCACAGGGTAGCATCTCACGACACTGCCGCAACCATTGGCGAGCAAACTGACATCGGAGGCCCCCAATGCGGCTATTGCCATCCCGAACGTCGGCGGGTAGATTGGTTGCCCCGGGTTATCCAAAGCGGTCTGGATCGGGAGCCGCGCCCCCAGTGGCGCCCGCCGATTCACTGGTCAGCGCCTGGATTGCCCCAAGTGAACCGCGCCGGTAGCGAAGCCGATTCAGGAATGAGCACCGAAAACACAATCACCATCAATCTCGATACCGTCACCGCCAGGATTCGGGCGGCGGGCGACGTCGACGGGGTTTTGCGCGAGCTCAGCCACGACATTTGCACCATCTTCGGGGCGGACCGCCTCACGGTTTATCTGATCAACGAGGACAGGACGCTGATGGTCCCCAAGATCAAGACCGGCCTCGATTCGTTCGAAGACTTGAAACTCCCGATGTCAGCGGAATTCAGCATCGCCGGGTACGTGGCGCTCAATCAGCGGTTGGTCAACATCCGGGATGTTTACAGCGTGGAGGAGCTCAATACCTACGATCCCCCGGTATATTTTTACAGGGCGGTGGACCGGTCCACGGGGTACAAGACCAAACAAGTACTGGCAGCCCCCATTCTCGATGGCCCGGATTCCAGCGAGGCGATCGGCGTAGTGCAATTCGTTAATACGTTATCCGGGAATCCGTTTCCGAAGCACACCGAAAGAAGGGTCGGGATACTCTGCAAGGCCCTGGCAACAGGCTATCGGCAGTGGGAAAAGACCAAGCCGCCAGGCCCGCCCGGCGCCAAGACCAAGTACGACCATCTGGTCATCGATGGGGTGATCACCGCGGCCGAATTGGAGCTCGCGATCCGTCTCGCGCGCGGGAAAGGCGTCAACATCGAGCAGGTGTTGAGGGACGAACTCAAGGTTAGCGATTCGGCGCTGGGTCTCACCCTATCGAAGTATTTCGGCCTGCCTTACGAGCCATTTCGCCCCGACCGTGACCGGCCGACCACCTTGTTGAGAAAGCTCAAACGCACATTCGTGATCAGCCAGGCGTGGGTGCCGATCGGCGAGGATGATCAGGGCATGGTGGTGGTTACCCCCGATCCCGAGCGTTTTATCGGCTCGCGCATCGTCAACCAGATCTTCCCCAACAAAAAGGTTTCCTGCCGCGTTTGCACCAGCCGGGATTTTGCGGCAACGGTGGAGCATTTTTTCGGGTCAGAGAGCGACTCCGCTTCCGCAGACACGATAGCCTCCACTTCCGTAGATACGATAATCAGAAGGATGGAAGGAGAGATATCCGAAGCACGAAGCAGCGTTGTTGACGATAAGGTCGAACTGGACAGCGCAACCGTGCAACTGGTCAACAAGATCGTGCTGGAAGCCCACAACATGCGCGCTTCGGACATCCATGTGGAGCCGCGCCCGGGCAACGGGAAGACCAAGGTTCGGTTCCGTATCGATGGTTCGTTGACGGATTACATCGAGATACCGGCGAATTCTCATGCCAAGGTCGTGGCGCGGTTGAAAATCATGTCCGACCTGGACATCTCCAACAAGAGGGAACCGCAGGACGGCAAGATCACGTTCAAGCAATTCGTCCCGTCGCTGGACATCGAATTGCGCGTTGCGACCATCCCCACCGTCGGCGGGAAGGAAGATGTCGTCATGCGTGTTCTGACGGCCGGCCGTCCCGTGCCGCTCGAGCAGTTGGGTCTGAGCCAGCGCAATCTGCAGGTCTTGAAATCAATGGTGGGCAAGCCTTACGGCTTGTTCCTCGTGTGCGGTCCGACGGGTTCGGGCAAAACGACGACTTTACATTCGGTCCTTGGTTACATTAACACCCCGGAGACCAAGATCTGGACCGCCGAGGATCCCGTTGAAATCACCCAGGAATCCCTCCGTCAGGTACAGATCAATCCGAGGGCCGACCTGACATTTGCGCGCGCGATGCGCGCTTTCCTCCGCGCCGATCCGGACGTGATCATGGTGGGCGAGATGCGTGACAAGGAAACCACCGCCATCGGCATCGAGGCTTCTCTCACCGGACACCGGGTTCTGGCGACCCTACACACCAACAGCGCGCCGGAGAGCATCGTTCGCCTGCTCGACATGGGTATGGATCCGTTCAACTTCGCGGACGCCTTGCTGGGCATCATGGCGCAGCGCCTGGCAAAGCGCCTGTGCCCCAAGTGCAAGAAGCCGCACGTGGCCGCGCTGGACGAGATAAGACTGATGCTCACCGAATACAGCCAGGACCTGAAAGACACCGACCGGTTCAAGGCCGATTCCAAGGCGGCGTTCGAGGCGATTTACGCCGAGTGGATGAAGAACTATGCCTATGACAAGGGGCGCTTCATTCTCTACGACCCGGTAGGCTGTGAAGCGTGCCGGGGCACGGGCTATAGCGGGCGGGCCGCCCTGCATGAGTTACTGGTGGCGACAGACGTGATCAAGCAAGCGATCCAGGAGCACGCGCGAGTCGCGGAGGTTCTTCGCACCGCCGTGAACGAAGGCATGCGGACGCTCAAGCAGGATGGCATCGAAAAAGTCCTGCAGGGGACCATGAACATGCACGCGGTGCGCGCGGTTTGCATCACCTGAAAAACTGGCGGAGAGAGCGGGATTCGAACCCGCGGTACGGCTTTCACCGTACACACGCTTTCCAGGCGTGCGACTTAAACCACTCATCCACCTCTCCGGAGGCGGGAATTTTATCAGATTGATGCGGGAATCCGGCTGACGGCGGACCAGATGAAGAGGCCGGGACCATGCACCGTCCATTCCTCTAGTCTTGGCGCAAGCGGCAAAGCGGTGGACGCTTTACCCCCGACCGCGGCCCGGCTCGCCGATCGGCCGGATTTCGCGAAATCCAGCATAATCCCGGCATGAACCTGGATAAATGGCGCCATTACTGCAGGGCGCGCCTGTTCGAGTTGCTGGGAATGCCCGATCTCGCGCTGGACGAATACCATCGCTGTCTGGCTATCGACCCGGATTTCCGGCGGGCCGCCAATGCGCTTGCCTTTCGCTATGCGCTGGCCGGGCGCCATGCTGAGGCAAGCCGGTTTTTCGAGGTCGTATTGCGCCTTGATGCCAATGATGCGGTTGCGCACTACAACCTGGGGTTCAACTACGAAAAGAACCACGAGGCGGGCAAGGCAATCGAGCGATTTCGTTCAGCAGTCGGACTGGATGCGAAGCTCGACCGGGCATGGTACGGGATGGGCCTGGCCCACGCGTCGTTGGGGGAGCACCGCGAAGCCATGGACGCTTTTGGCGAGGCGGCGAACCTGCAGCCGATGAGCGGGCAGGCGTGGTACCAGCTGGGCATGGCCTGCCATCACGCGCATGAGCCGAAACGCCTGCGCGAAGTCATTCATCACCTGCACCGCTTCGATCCGCTCCTGGCCAGGCGGCTTATCCTGGAGACCGGATCCACCGACCTGGCGCACCTCGTAAAGGACCTGGTCGTATAGGAACCCCCGGCCAAAACAAAGCCCGCGCGAGGCGGGCTTTGTTCGTTGCGGAAGGCGGACTTCAGGCACCCTGGGATACGACGGTGTCGCCTCTGAGGTTCGGATACCGCACGTGCTCGACCAGGTCCTGGACCTCTTTCTCCGGAGCCGGCGTCAGCAGGCTGACAACGATGATCGTCAGCATGCCGATCGGCAGGCCGAACACACCGGCCGATATCGCATTGATGCCGAACCACTGGTACGAGGCGACAGGGGCCGTCACGCCGAGCACATCGCGGAAGAACGGATAGGTCACGCTCATGTAATACATGCACGTTCCGAGCCCCGCCACCATCCCGGCAATCGCCCCCCACTTATTGGCGCGCTTCCAGAAGACCCCGAGCACCAGGGCCGGGAAGAACGCCGAGGCAGCAAGGGAAAACGCCGCTCCGACCAGGAACAGGATGTTGCCCGGCTTGTAGGAAGTCACCCAGGCGGCGATCAGCGCGACCACCAGCAGCAGCACCTTGGAAACCGTGACGCGGCGGGCCGTGGTGGCGTGCGGATCGATCATCTTGT
>CAYYZZ010000129.1:0-7320 GCA_964476235.1 uncultured Streptomycetaceae bacterium
CGACCGATATCGCGAAGTGGAAAAAGATCGTGGCGTCGGCGGGCATCAAGCCCGAGCAGTAACTGCGTCTCAGATGATGCGTCTCAGATGATGCGTCTCAGATGATGCGTCTCAGATGATGCGTCTCAGATAAAGCGTCTCAGGTGAAGCGTCCTGCATATGAGACGTAACATCTGGGACGCCGTATCTGGGACGCCGTATCTGGGACGTAGTATCTGGGACGTAGTATCCGGGACGCCGTTAGCGCCGCGAGAATCCTACGCGGCGCGCAGTCCTGGTGCGCGCGACGCTCGTACCAGGACTGATCCCTCGAACATGCGGCGCTGGGTGCGGTAGAACGCTCCCTGCTCCGCGTGCCACTGCCCTTCCAGTTTCCGCACTCTCGCCGCGACGGTCAGCACGCCCGAAGGCATGGAGATGCGGATCTCCGCTTCGGGGCTGCCGGTCGGGCGGATCGCCTCGTGGACCACGCTGCCTTCCAGCCGCGCCGCGACCGCCATGCACAGGGTGCACGTCAGCGGCAGCGCCCGGTGCGGCTGCCCGTTCGACATCATGCGGGCCGTGAGATCCATCCCCGTCGCCTTGAGCGTTTCGCCCGTGAGCGTCTTCGCATCCTGCGGCCCCGAGACGAATCCCACGAAGGGAACCGCGGCACGTTTCGCGGCTTCCTCCGGCGTCTTGGTGATGCCCATCGCGACGGAGGCGGCGATGCGTATCGCCGACAGCTTCTTCAGCAGCTCCGGGCTGGCGTCGATCTCGTCCGGCAGTTCGGTGCCCTTGATGCCGAGATCGGCCGCGCGCGCGAACACGCAGGCGTTGGCGGCGTCGACCATGGAGACGCGGATTTTTCCGACGCCCGGCACGTCGAGTGTGTCCGCGACGTTGCCCGTGGGCAGCAGCTTGCCGGTGGTTGCGCCGCCCGGCTCGCGGAACTCGAGCTTCACCGGCGCGCCCGTCCCGGCCACCCCGGGAATGGCGAGATCGCCGTCCACCGCTGACAGGCCGTCGTCCAGCGGGAAGCGCGACCAGATGATCTTCTTCGTGTTGGTGTTGTGGACGCGCACCAGCGCTTCCCGGCCCGAAACCTTGAGCAGTCCCTCGTCCACGGCGAACGGCCCCACCGCGGAGGACATGTTGCCGCAATTGGCGCCATATTCGACCTTGGCTTCCTTCACCTGCACCTGCGCGAAGGTGTAATCGATGTCCGCGTCCGGACGGCTCGCCGGACCGATCACGCACACCTTGGACAGCGAGGACACGCCGCCGCCCATGCCGTCCAGCTGCCGCCCGTACGGATCGGGGCTGCCGATCGCGGCCAGGAATATCTCGTCCCACTCCTTGCGGTCGGCGGGAAGGTCGCGGGCATGAAACACCACGGCGTTGCTGGTGCCGCCGCGCATGAAGACCGCCGGGATCTTGATCTGCTTCATAATCTGCTGCTCCTGTTCAAGAATGATTGTTTCTTGCCACAGATAATCTGTGGCTGAAATGCGTTTCTTACTCGGGCTTGACGCCCGACGCCTTGATCGCCTCGGCCCAGCGGGCAATGTCCTTCCTGATGAGAGCCGCGAACTGCTGGGGCGAGCCGCCGATCGGGTCCGTTCCCAGGACGATGAGCCGCTCCCGGATGTCCTCCTGCGCGAGGATCCTGTTCACCTCCGCGTTCAGACGCGTCACAACCGCCGCCGGCGTGCCCGCAGGCGCCAGGATGCCGATCCAGAAATCGACCTCGAAGCCCGGCAGGCCGGAGTCCGAGGCGGTCGGCACCTCGGGCAGCGCCGGCGAGCGCTTCGGTCCGTTCACGGACAAGGCCCGCAGGCGGCCACCCTTGACATGGCCCAGCACTGAGGCGATGCCCGTGAACATGAATGACGTCTCGCCGGTGACGGTCGCCGTCACGCCCGGCGTGCTGCCCTTGTACGGCACGTGAACCACGTTGGTCCCGGTCATCGTCCGGAATACTTCCGTCGAGAGGTGCGGGGAGCTGCCGATGCCGGCAGAGGCGTAGCGCAGATCGCCGGGCTTCGCCTTGGCCAGGGCGATCAGGTCGGCAATGGTCTTCGCCGGAACCGACGGATGCACCACCAGCACGCTCGTGGACCAGGCGATGTTGGCCACCGGCGTGAAATCCTTCTGCGGATCGTAGGGAATCTTCTTGTACAGGCTGACATTGATGGAAATGGTCGCCGTGCCGCCCGCGAGCAGGGTATAGCCGTCGCCCGGCGCCTTGGCGACCAGGTCCGTTCCGATGATGCCGTTCGCGCCCGCCCGGTTGTCCGCGATCACCTGCTGCCCGAGGGCATCGGACAGCTTCTGCCCTACGATGCGCGACAGGGTGTCCGTGGAGCCGCCCGCGGCCTGCGGAATAATGAAGCGGACGGGCTTGACGGGATATTGTTGCGCCCACGCTGTCCCCGCGAATACCGGGACTGCGGCCAGCAGCAAGTACCAGGCGGATTTACCGGTCATTTCTTTCTCCTTTGACGCGTTGCAGGCACGGCCTTACGGGCGCGCTTCCTCTTTCGACCCGCGATCAGGCGCACGATGCCGCGCACGGCGTCGGCGCCCTGCGCCTCCAGGCGCTCCAAGCGCGCGAGCACCTCGTCGACGTCGCGCTGCGCCAGCACGCGGCCGAAGCAGTCCTGCAGTTTGACGAGATGATCCGCCGGCTGCAACCGCGGCATGCCCCACGTGCCCTTCGGGCCCTTGCACACCGCGCTATGCGTGGCGCCGTCCACCGTTTCCACGGAGATTTCGATCCACATATCGTGAAGATCGTTCGGTATGGCGGGGTCCTGCGTCAGGGTCGTCTTGCCCAGCATATCAACCATGTCGCCGCGAAAGCGTCGCTTGTCGGAGAACGTGTCGATCTTGACGGTTCCGTCGAGGATTGCGGCGACGGCGGTGTACTGCAAGCTGAACTTGCCATCGAGGCCGGAAACCGGCGCCGGGCGATCGACATATTTCATCACGGGGCCGTTGATCGTGACGCGCCGGATGCGGCGCGGATCGCCGACCTTGTCGTGGATTTCCAGGCCGGCCGTGATGGAAAATTGAGTCGCATACTGCGACGGAAAGAGCTTGATGGCGTGCCCCGGATCCACCACGCGATACGGCTTGCCGTAAGCAAGGAAGCGCTCCGTATCGAAGCCCTTCCGGTAGTAGGTCTCGACGATGCCCTTGTGCGCTTCGAAAATATCCATGTTCGCGGTGAAGCCGCGGCGCGCCAGGAGCGCCGCATCGAGTCCCGACGCGGCTGCGTTGCCGCAATGGGTCGATTTGGTCATGGATCCGATATTCGCGAGCAACGCCCCCACGCGCGAGCCGGCGATGCCGATGGCGTGACGCAACCGGTCGGTATCGAGCTTCAAGAGGTGACCGGCGGTGACTGCCGCCCCGATCACCCCGGCTACGCCCGGAGGATGAAGCATGAGGTCTTCCGGCACGTACTGGTCGCCCGCGTACTGCATGCGCCCCTGGATCTCCAGCCCCTTTGCCACCGCGGTTACGATCTGCCTGCCGGTGTAGCCGTTGGCTTCGGCGAGCGCGAAGGCCACCGGCACGATGGGCGACACGGAGTGAGTCGGCGGACTCCACATCGGCTCGAAGTCGAGCACGTGAGTTGCCATCCCGTTGACGAACGCTGCGTAAACGGGCGAGGTTCTGAACCCGTGCCCCCATACGGTTGCCTGCGGCCTGGCGCCATAGTCGGCCACGTGCGCGGCTGCGATTCTGACGGGCCGCTGATCGGCGCCCGCGACCGCAACCGCCACTCCGTCCTTGATCGCGAATTTGACGCGGTCGATGCAGGCCGCGCCCAGGTCGTCGTAGCGGATGCCCGTGATAATTTCGCAGATTTGTTGCGTGATGCCCAATCTCGTCTCCTAAACCACTTCCACCCATGAACGTGCAAGCGTGGCCGTCATGACGATGCATCCGGTGACGGTGTCCGATAGATCCACGGACGCGCCTCGCGGTCGCGCGCCTGGAAATCCGCGATCGCCTGCTCGTGCGGCAGCACGTCGTCGATTTCGTCCCGGCCTTCCAGCAAGGCGGCGCGCCGCAACGGTTCCAGCTCGAACGACCGGCACTGTCCGCCGGCGTCGACGATGGTATTGCGCGTCAGGTCAACCGTGAGCCGCGCTTCTGCGCCGGCGTGCTGCGCCCACGCGGCCAGTTCCTCGACTTCCGGCGCCGGCAGGACCACCGGCAGGATGCCGTTTTTCAGGCAATTCTCGTAAAAAATGCTGGCGAATCCGGGCGCCACTATGCAACGGATTCCGAAATCCAGAAACGCCCACGGCGCATGCTCGCGCGAGCTGCCGCAGCCGAAATTCGGGCCCGCAATGAGTATGCGCGCCCGGCGATACGCCGGCTGATTGAGCACGAACGCCGGGTCCTCGCTGCCATCGGCACGGTAACGCCATCCGCCGAACAAGCCTTTGCCCAGCCCCGTGCGCGTGGCCGTGACGAGCCACCGCATCGGGATGATGGCGTCGGTGTTGACGTCGGCGCGGAAAAGCGGCGCCGCGACGCCGCTGAGCACGGTGAACGGTTCCATGCGATTTTCAGCCCGTCAATTTGCGCACGTCAGTGATGCGTCCAGTGACAGCCGCCGCCGCCGCCATCGCGGGGCTGGCGAGATGCGTCCGGGCGAGCGGACCCTGCCGTCCCTCGAAATTGCGGTTGGAGGTGGCGATACAGCGTTCGCGCGGGCCTACCTTGTCCGGATTAAGACCGGCGCACATTGAGCATCCCGGTTCCCGCCACTCGAATCCCGCCTCGAGAAATACCCGGTCGAGTTCCTCCGCCTCCGCCGCGCGCTTGACCGATATGGACCCCGGCACCACCATGGCCTGCACACCCGCGGGCACGCGCCGGCCCCGCACGACTTTTGCCGCCTCGCGCAGGTCGGACAACCGGCTGTTGGTGCACGAGCCGATGAAAACACGGTCGATCGGCAGCCCTTCGAGGGCCATGCCGGGTTGAAGCCCCATGTAATCCAGCGTGCGCTGCAGGCCGCTTCTCGACGCGGCATCCGGCATCCCGCCGGGATCGGGCACGCGGCCATCGATAGCCACGACGTCCTGCGGGCTCGTACCCCACGTGACCTGCGGCGCAATCGTGGCCGCATCGAAAGCCAGATCCCGGTCGTATTGCGCTTCGGTGTCGGACGGCAAGGCGCGCCAGTGGGCGAGCGCGTTGTCCCAGTGCACGCCACCCGGCGCGTATGGCCGTCCATGGAGATACTCGAACGTCATGTCATCGGGCGCGACGAGCGCCGTGCGGGCGCCGCATTCGATAGCCATGTTGCACAAGGTCATGCGCGCCTCCATCTCCAGCGCGCGTACGGCGGTGCCCGCGTATTCGAGCGCGTGGCCCGTCGCCCCGCCCATCCCTATCCTGCCGATGAGGAACAGAACCATGTCCTTCGCAGTGATGCCCGGTTGCAGCGCACCGTCGAAGCGGACCCGCATCGTGCGCGGCTTGCGCTGCACGAGGGTCTGGGTCGCGAGCACATGCTCTACATCGCTCGTGCCGATGCCCCAGGCATAGGTGCCGAGCGCGCCTACCGTGCAGGTGTGGCTGTCCCCGCACACGAACGTCATCCCGGGCAGGGCGATGGCAAGTTCGGGCGCCACGATGTGCACGATACCCTGGCGCGGATCGCCCAGATCGAAGAGCTCGATGCCCGCGGCCCGCGTGTTTGCGCGCAGCGCGCGGATAAGCTCCGCGCCGCCGGGAACGGTTTCGTCCGTGCGCCCGGGCTCCGTGGAAACGACGTGGTCCTGGACCGCAAAAGTAAGCTCGGGATTGCGCACGGCCCGGCCAGCCCGGCGCAGGCCGTCGAAAGCTTGGGGGCTCGTGAGATCGTGCAGCACGTGACGGTCGATGTGCACGAGAGCACGGCCCTCGCCCAGATCGGCGACGACGTGACTGCGCCAGAGCTTCTCGAACAGCGTGAGCGGTGCCGACATGACGCTAGTCCCCGCTGCGGTAGCGCTGTTCCAGCTCGTAGTAGGCCGGGAAGCCGACGAGGCGCTGCAGTTCCTCGAATGATACCTGAGCGGTTTCCTGGCCTTGGCCGAGGGACGCCAGAGCCTGCTGCATCGCCTTGACTGACGTGGAGATCAACACGAGCGGATAAGCCACGATCTTGTAGCCCAGGGCTTCGAGCACCGAAGGTGGGAGGGCCGGCGTAGTGCCGCCGCTCACCATGTTGGCCATGCAGGGGCGCGGAATGGCCCTGCAGAAGCGCTGCATCT
This sequence comes from uncultured Streptomycetaceae bacterium, assembly GCA_964476235.1. Taxonomy (GTDB): domain Bacteria; phylum Pseudomonadota; class Gammaproteobacteria; order Burkholderiales; family SG8-41; genus SG8-41. The sequence goes on from CAYYZZ010000129.1 coordinate 6,267, forward strand.
CCTCGCGCGTCTCGGGCGCCTCGAAGAAGATGATGTCGGCGCCTTCCTCGACGAACAGGTGGCAGCGCGCCAGCGCCTCCTCGAATCCGTGCACGGCCCGCGCATCGGTGCGCGCCACAATGAGGATGTCAGCCTCGCGCCGCGCATCGACCGCCGCACGGATGCGCATTCCCGCTTCACCCCGGGAGACCACTTGCTTGCCACTCGTGTGGCCACAGCGCTTGGGGCTGACCTGGTCCTCGATCATGATGCCCGCCGCCCCGGCGAGCGCATATTCCCTCACCGTGCGCAGCACGTTGATGGCGTTGCCGTACCCCGTGTCGCCGTCACCGATGACCGGCAGTGCCGGGGCCGCCGCACAGATATTGCGCAACTGATCGAGCATTTCGGCAAAAGAAATCAGCCCCGTGTCGGGCTGCGCGAGACGCGCCGCCGAGACGGCGAACCCGCTCATCAGGGTCAGCGGAAACCCGGCCTCGTATATCAGGCGCGCCGACAATGCGTCGAAGCAGCAGGGCATGAGCAGCAGGCCCGGCCGCTGCAACGCGCCGCGAAGCCGGTCGGCCGGGGAAGGTTTGCGATTCAATTCGGACATGCAGGATGCTACGCCGCGTGGCTCTGCCTCTCGGGACCACGCGCGGAAGCGGGCCATGTCCCATCGAAGCGCAGATAGTCCGCGCTGAGCTGTTCGACACTGTTGCATCCGATGAGTGCCATGACCCGGTCCACCTCGCCCCTGAGGAGATTGAGCGCGTGCAGAATCCCCTCTTCCCCGCCCGCCGCCGCGCCATAGAGGGTCGGGCGTCCGACGAACACCATGTCGGCGCCCAGCGCCAGCGCCTTGACGATATCGGTCCCGCGCCGGAAGCCGCTGTCCACCATGATCGCCATGCGTCCGCCCACTGCCGCGGCGATGCGGGGCAGCACCTCGACCGGCGACGGGACGCCGTCGAGCTGGCGGCCGCCGTGGTTCGAGACGAAGATGCCATCCGCGCCGTGCTGCGCGGCGAGCTGCGCATCCTCCACCGTCATGATGCCCTTGATCAGGAGTTTC
>CAYYZZ010000130.1:0-7288 GCA_964476235.1 uncultured Streptomycetaceae bacterium
TCAGGCTGCCCGACTCGGGCGTGACCACCACCATCGGCGTGTGCGCCCAGTAGGCCGCCGCCACCGCGGTCACGAAATTGGTGATGCCGGGGCCGTTCTGCGCGATGCACACCGTCGGCCGGTTGGTGACGCGGCCGTAGCCGTCGGCCATGTGCGCGGCGTTCTGCTCGTGAGCGACGCTGACGAGCCGGATGCCGGCGCCGGGGAAGAGGTCGAGCGCGTCCATGTAGGCCGAGCCGACGATGCCGAACACGTCCTTCACCTTGTGCGCGACCAGCGTCTCGATGAATGCTTCCGACGGCGTCATGCGCACCTTGCCGCCCGCGGGCTTGCTCGAAGTCGTGAGGTTCTTCGCTTCCGTCATGATGTTCATGGGGACTCCTCCTGAAACGGCGCGGCCATTGGGGGCGGCCGGAGCGGTCATTATACGCTTCAATGAAAGCGCTGCAAGCGCTTTCATTTATCTTAATAAGTATTTGATTTAAATTATATTTACTATTTTAGATCGGCGTATGTGAAGCTTGCCCGGACCTGCCCCGGCAGCGGGCGGGTGGGCCGGCGCTCAGGCGTCGCCGTAGATGTCCTGGAACGCGGTATAGACCGAGGCGCCGAGCACCGGGCCGAGCACCAGCCAGCCGAGGCCGAGCGGGATCGTGGCGAGGATGCTCAGCACGAATATTACGAGGCCGTAGATCAGGAACGGGACGATGTTCTTGAGACAGCCGCTGAAGCTTTGCTTGATGGCCGCAACCGGGGCAACCCCGCGCAGCACCACCAGGGCGGGCGCGAACCACAGCGCCATGTAGATGAGGATGCTGAGCGCGAACGCGATGAGGAACGCCAGCAGGAAGCTCGCACCCATGCCGCCCACACCCGCGACGTTGCCGGCCGACGCGCCGAAGAAGGCGCCGACGCCCACGATCGCTATCACCGGCAGCATGACGACTATCCACGCCGCGATGCTGATGGCGCCGAGCACGATCAGGTTCCCGGTCTGGGTCTTGAATCCCGCGTACAGGTGGCCGATCTCGAGCGGCCCGCCGCGCGCGAGCGACCGGCAACCCAGCATCAGCCCGCCGGTGAAGACCGGTATCAGCAGGAATATGGCAATCGAGCCCAGTATCGGTATGAGGGACAGCACGATCAGGATCACGAACAGCAGCACGACGATCGCGATCCAGATCCCGGGCTGCTTCTTGAAAAGCTCGAAACCGTTCGCGATCCACGCCCAGCCCTGACCGGCGGCGACTGCGTGCGCTTCTCCGGCGGGACTGGATCCTGACGGAGTGCTGGTGCCGGAAGACAGGAACGGGTTGGGCTGGCTCATGGCTGACCTCCAGTAGGTTGTGGCGTCGGATGGCAGGCCCATCCTAGTGGAATCGCAGTGCCATGACAATTGAATAAACGCGCGCGGCCGCAGGACGGGCGCATGCCTTTGATAAACTGCGGAGTCTGCATGATGGCCTGTCCCCCACCCGCCCCATGAACGCGCCAGCCGAATCGCGCCTGACGCTAACGCGCCGTGACTCATGACTCGCGACTCGTGATTCGAAACTTGGCTTCGCCCTTGATTCCAGTTCTCGTGAAACGTCTGGTTAACAGCGACAGCAGCGAAAGCGGACTCGCGGGCGAAAGCCCCGGCTACGCACCAGTCACCCGTCACCAGTCACGAGCCACGCCTTTCAAGCATGCTTGAATCACTCTCGCCGCTGCTGCTCGCATGGGTGATCTGCGTGATCCTGATCGCCGGATTGCTCCAGGGCGCGCTCGGCTTCGGCTTTCCGTTCGTGGCGACGCCGCTGATCGCGCTGGTGAGCGACATGCGCACCGCGATCATCCTGGTGCTGCTGCCGACCCTTGCGACCATCTGCGTCGCGCTTTTCACCAGCGGGCCGCTGCGCGCCACGCTTGCGCGCTTCTGGATGATGCCGCTCTACATGATCCTGGGGTCGGCCGCCGGCACCTGGCTGTTCGTTTCCGCGCCGGATGCGCCGTACACGCTGGTGCTGGCGCTGCTGACGCTGTTCTATCTCAGCCTCGACCGACTGGGCCGCACCGAGTGGGCGGCCGTGAAGCGGAACGAGCGGGCGTTCGCGCCGCTGTCCGGCCTCACCGCGGGGGTTTTCGAAGGCACGGCGAACGTCGCCGCGCCGCCGCTCATCATCCTCTACCTCTCGCTGAGCTTGACTCCCGCCATGCTGGTGCAGGCGCTCAACATCTGCTTTCTGGTGGGCAAGACGACGCAATTCACGGTGCTCACCTTCCGCGGAGGCGTCGGCATGGGCGAGTGGCTCGCGACGCTGCCGCTTGTCGCAATCGGTGTGGCGGGATCGTTCGTCGGCGTGCGCATCCGCAACCGCATTGACGCGCAGGCGTTCCGCATCTGGGTCAAGCGCGCGCTATTCGTGATCGCGCTGGTGCTGCTTGGACAGTACGCTTACTCGCTCGTCGCTTGAGAAGTGCGACGAGCGAGAAGTGACGACTGACGGGTGACGGGCCTCAAAAGAAAACGGCCGGCTTGATGCCGGCCGTTGTTTCATGGTGGTGCGTTGCTCAGGCGGTGGTTTTCTCGAGCAGCTTCTTCAACTCGCCGTTCTTGAACATCTCGGTCACGATGTCGGAGCCGCCGACGAATTCGCCGTTGACGTAGAGCTGCGGAATGGTCGGCCAGTTGGCGTACTCCTTGATGCCCTCGCGGATCTCGGGGCTCTCCAGCACGTTGACGGTGAAGATCTCGTTGACACCACAGGCCCGCAGGATCTGGACCGCGTTCGCGGAAAAGCCGCATTGCGGGAAATCGGGCGAGCCCTTCATGTACAGCACGACCCGGTTACCACCCACCTGCTTCTTTATAACATCTTGAATAGACATTGTTTATCCCTGCTTTCCAATAAATCCGAGTAATTCACTCAAACATTATTTTAACGTTGGGAGGGCGGCCCCGTCAAACCCGTCCGCCCGACACCCGCTCGATGCCGGCCAGGTCGCGACGCGTGACGATGTCTGCGTATCCCGCCGCGGCGAGCAGCGCGCGCGAGCAGGCCCCCTGATCGTAGCCATGCTCGAACAGTAACCAGCCGCCCGCGGCCAGGTGACGCGGCGCCTGCTCCACGATCACCTCGATGCAGTCGAGACCGGCCGTCCCTGCAACCAGCGCAGGGCGCGGCTCGAAACGCAGATCGCCTTCGTTGAGATGCGGATCGCCTTCGGCGACGTACGGCGGATTGGCGACGATGAAGTCGAAGCGCCGGCCGGAGAGCGCGGCGAACCAGTCGCTCTCCATGAACTCGATGTTCACGCCGTGCCTTGCCGCGTTCTCGCGCACGACCGCCAGCGCCGCGAGCGAGACCTCGGTCGCCGTCATCCGTGCGCGCGGGCAGTGCTTCGCGATCGCGATCGCGACACAACCGCTGCCGGTGGCGAGATCGAGCACGCGGCACGGCGCATCCGCCGGGATGTGTTCGAGCGCGGTTTCGACCAGCAGCTCCGTTTCCGGCCGCGGGATCAGCACCGCGGGCGTCACCTTGAAAGCGAGGCTGTAGAACTCGCGCTCGCCCGTCAAATAGGCGACCGGCTCGCCCGCCGCGCGCCGCGCGCGCAGAGTCGCGTAGGCTTCCTGCTCTTTCGCGCTGAGCTGCCGGTCCTTGTGCGAAATGAGCCAGGCCTCGTCGCAACCGATGACATGGCGCAACAGCACGCGCGCGTCCACGGCATCCAGCCCGCTTTCGCGCAACGCGTCACCAATAGTCATCGCCGCCACGGTGTCTCGCTATCGCGCAAGCAGCAACACGACACCCGCCACGGTGAGCGCCACGCCGACGAGCAATCGTCGGCTGTATCGCTCCTCGCGCAGCACGGCCGCGCTCAGCATCAGGGTAAACAGCGGATAGGTGGCGACGATCGGCGAGACAATGTAGACGGGGCCGGCGCTGAGCGCGTGGTACAACAACAGCACCGCGGCGCCGTTGAGCACGCCGGTCGCGGCAAACCAGGCGACGCCGCTGCGCGTGAACGCCGGTGCCTTGCCCCGGCCGCCGAGCGCGGTGGACCACACCGCCGCGGACGACACGGTATAGCCGATCAGCGCGGCCGCGAACGGGTTGGGCCACAGCGCGAGCCCGGCCTTGGACAACACCTGGGCCAGCGCGCGCAACGCAGCCGACGTCCAGGGCAGCCACAGGTCGCTGCGCCGGCTCTCGCCCGCACCGGCCTGCTGCCGGCTCGACAAGGCAACGGATCCCAGAACGATGAGGGTCGTGGCGAACAGCTCGCGGGCGCCGAGCGGCTCGCCCAGGAATGCCGCTGCGCCCAGCACCGCGAACAGCGGCGCGGTACTGCCGACGGTGCCGGTGACGGTCGGCCCCAGGCGCCGGTTGGCCTCGAAAGTAAGCAGGGTCACGGCGGCCGGAAAGAACAACCCCACGAGGGCGAATATCCCGATGGCAGCCGCCTGCCAGCCGGCCAGGTCCACGAGGGGAGACAGCAGCCAGAACAGCAGGGTTGCCGTGGGGATGCTGACCTTCGCCCCGCTCGGGGCATCCATGGTTTTCAGGCCTGAGTGAGTGGTTACTAACGCCGCGCCGAAGCCGGTCGCGGACAGCACGGCCAGGACGATGACTTGCAGGGTGGCGTCGGAGGGATAAGCCACGCGCGGCGCGCGGCGCGGCTTACGCCGGCTGCGTCTCTTCGGCGAGCTGGGCGAGCTGCTCGGTCTGGTGCTCGGTGGTCAGCGCCGATATCAGCTCGTCCAGCTCGCCGTCCATGATCCTGTCGATCTTGTAGAGCGTGAGATTGATGCGGTGGTCGGTCACCCGCCCCTGCGGGAAGTTGTAGGTGCGGATGCGCTCGGAGCGGTCGCCGCTGCCGATGAGGGACTTGCGGGTGGCCGCCGTTTTTGCCTGCTGCTCGCGCATCTGCACGTCCTTGATGCGCGCGGCGAGGATGCCGAGCGCGCGCGCGCGGTTCTTGTGCTGCGAGCGGTCGTCCTGGCATTCCGCCACGATGCCGGTGGGCAGATGCGTGACGCGCACCGCGGATTCGGTCTTGTTGACGTGCTGTCCGCCCGCCCCGGAGGCACGATAGGTGTCGATGCGCAGCTCCGCCGGGTTCAACACTACATCGGCAATCTCGTCGACCTCCGGCATCACCGCCACGGTACAGGCGGAGGTATGGATGCGTCCCTGGGTCTCGGTCACCGGCACGCGCTGCACGCGGTGCCCGCCGGATTCGAACTTCAGGCGCGAATACGCGCCCTGGCCCACGATCTTGGCGATGATTTCCTTGTAGCCGCCCAGGTCCGAGGGGCTTTGCGAGATCACCTCGACCTGCCAGCGATTGCGCTCGGCGTAGCGGCTGTACAGGCGGAACAGCTCGCCCGCGAAGAGGGCCGATTCATCGCCGCCGGTGCCGGCGCGCACCTCGAGGAAGATGTTGCGCTCGTCGTTGGGGTCCCTCGGCAGCAGTTTCTTCTGCAGATCCTGCTCGAGCCCCGCAAGCCGCTCCCGGGTCTGCTTGATCTCGGACTCGGCGAAATCGCGCATCGAGGGGTCGCCGCTCATCTCCTGCGCCGCCTGGAGGTCGCCCTCGCCCTTCACGTACTGCTGGTAGACCTCGACCACCGGCGTGATCTCGGCGTGCTCGCGCGTCAACTTGCGGTACTGGTCGAGGTCGGCGGTCGCGTTCTCGGTGGCGAGCAGCCGGTTCAATTCCTCCAGCCGGTTGGAAAGCTGCGCGAGCTTGTTCGCGATGCTTTGCTTCACGCTTATTCCGGCCGCGGGATCTCGTAGAGGCGGGTCAACCACTGCGCCAGCTGCTCGCGGTCCTCGTCGCGCGCATGCGAGAGCGCGTGCGTCGGGGGATGCAGCAGCTTCGCGGCAAGCGCATGCGAGAGCTGCTCCATCACGACCTGCGGGTCATCGCCCTTCGCCAGACGCCGCAGCGCGCGCTCCATCTCGTGGCGCCGCGCCCGCTCGGCGGAATCGCGCAGCGCCCGTATCGTCGGCACCAGCTCTCGGTTGCCGAGCCAGTGCATGAAATCGGTGACCTGGTTCTCGATGATCACCTCGGCCTGCGCCACCGCGTTGCTGCGCACGTCCATGCCCTCGCGCGCGAGCTTGCCGAGGTCGTCCACGGTGTAGAGGAAGACGTCGTCCAGGCTGCCCACTTCGGCTTCGATGTCGCGCGGCACGGCCAGGTCGTACATCAGCATCGGGCGGTGCTTGCGCGCGCGCAACGCGCTCTCCGTGAGCCCTTTGCCGATGATGGGCAGCGTGCTCGCCGTCGAGCTCACGATGATGTCGTGGGAGGCCAGCTGCGAGGACAACTCGTTCAGCGTGATGGCGCGCCCGAGGAAGCGGTCGGCCAGCGCCTGCGCGCGCTCGAGGGTGCGGTTGGCGAACGTCATCCGCCGGGGATGCTGGGCGGCAAAATGAGTCGCGGTGAGCTCGATCATCTCGCCTGCGCCGACGAAGAGGACGCTTTGCTCGGCGATCGAGGGATAGATGCGCTGCGCGAGGCCCACGGCGGCGGCGGCCATCGAGACCGTGGCGGCACCGATCTCGGTCTCGGAGCGGACCGTCTTCGCCACGGCAAAGGTGCGCTGGAACAGTTTGTTGAGCAACAGGCCGAGCGTGCCCGCCGCCTGGGCGGTGCGCACCGCCTGCTTGAACTGCCCCAGGATCTGCGGCTCGCCCAGCACCATCGAATCGAGTCCGCTCGCCACGCGGAAGGCGTGCTTGACCGCCCTCTCCTGCGGCAGCTGGTAGAGGTAGGGCTCGATCTGCTGGAGTTTGAGGCGGTGATAGCCGGCCATCCAGTCCACCGCCGCGCGCGGGTCGGACGTCGAGCAATAGACCTCGGTGCGATTACAGGTGGAGATGATCGCCGCCTCTTTCACCGGGCGGTGGTCCACCAGCTCGCGCAGCGCCCCGATCAGGTTTTCGGCGTGAAACACCACCTGCTCGCGCACGGAAAGCGGAGCCGTCGTGTGGTTGATGCCGAAGGCGAACAGTTGCATCGGGCGCAAGGCCGTGAAAATGGGCCCATTATTATAGGGCCTCTGACGCCCGCGGGCGGCGACTCACGATTCGAGGCACGGGATACGCGATTCGTGATGCGGGTTACAGGATGCGGGGAGCGGGGAGCGGGACAGGAACGCCCGTCACCCGCCACGTATCAGGGTCGCCTATCCCGGATCACGCATCTCATATCTCGTATCCCGCGTCACTTCTTCCGGTCGCGCGCGAAGAGTTCGTCGAGCTTGCGCTCGTAGGTATGGTAGCCGAGGTAA
>CAYYZZ010000131.1:0-7126 GCA_964476235.1 uncultured Streptomycetaceae bacterium
AAAGTGAGCGCCTCGCCCACGCCGGCGTGCCAGGCGCGGCCCAGGCGCGTGCGCCCGCCGGGCTGCCATTCGACGGCCAGCACGGTCCCGTCCGGCGCGCCGGCCGCCGCCCGCCCGAGCAGCAGGGTATTGGTCGAGTCCGCCTCGTCCCGGATGTCGAGAGTGAAGCGCGCGGCGTGCGCGCCCAGGCGTCGCTCGACGGCGGCGCGGTCGAGCAATGCGAAGGGTTGCGGCAGGCGGTAACCGCGGCCGCGCACCTTGTAGACCTCGACCCCCAGCGTCTCGAGGTCGCGGATCGCGTGCCATATGGCCGCGCGCGAAACATCGAGCGCGCGCGCGAGCGCCTCGCCGGAATGAAAATCTCCGTCGGCGAGCCGCTTGATGACGCTCGAGGTCAAGGCTTTCATTCGCACGATAGAATAGCCCATGACACCCTATGAAGACACAGATCATCGCGACCTGGAATCCTTCGTGCTCGGGCACGATGCGATCTTCGTCGGCGGCGGCAACGCCCGCAGCCTGCTCGCCGTCTGGCGCGAGTGGGGGCTCGACGCGCACCTGCGCGCGGCTTGGGAGCGCGGTGTCGTGCTGGGCGGGGTCAGCGCGGGGGCGATCTGCTGGTTCGAGCAGGGCCTGACCGACTCCGTCGCCGGCCCGCTCACGGCGATGGACTGCCTGGGCTGGCTGCCGGGCAGCTGTTGCCCCCACTACGACGGCGAGCGGCTGCGCCGGCCGACTTTCCGGCGGCTGGTCGCCAGCGGCGGCATCGCGGACGGCGTAGCGGCGGACGACTATGCGGCGCTACACTACGTCAACGGGTCCCTGCTGCGGGCGGTAAGCGGCGCGCCGCGCGCGCGGGCCTGGAGCGTGAGAAAATCAGGCCATCGCGCGATCGAGAAAGCGCTGCCGACAAAGCAGCTCGGCGCGCGCTGAATCCACCCGCAGGCTGTTTCAGCATGAACGAAACGGTTCCGGTGCAGGGGAGCATGAGGGGAGCATCCCTTCATATTATTTCGGACAAAGGGGACAGCATGAGAAATGCATCGCGCTGGTTGTTCGCTTTCGCATCCGTCCTGCTGTGCACGGGCGCCTTCGCACAGAACTACCCGGTCAGGCCCATCCGGATTATCGTGCCGTTCCCGCCGGGCGGCACCTCCGACATCCTGTCGCGGCTCATCGGGCCCAAGCTCACCGAGAAGTGGGGACAGCCAGTCGTGGTCGAGAACCGCCCCGGCGCAGCAGGCGCGATCGGCGCCGAAATCGTCGCGAAGTCCCCGCCCGACGGCTATACGCTGCTGCTGTCCGACGTAGGATCGCTGCTCATCGTGCAGATCCTCTACCCCAAGACGACGTTCGACCTGACGCGCGATTTCGCGGCGGTCACCACGGTTTCGTACTCCCCTCACCTGCTGTGCGTGCACCCCAGCGTGCCGGCCGCCACCGTCCCGCAACTCATTGCCGTGGCGAAGAAGCGCGCCGGCGGGCTCAACTTTGCGTCCAGCCCTGCGGGTGCGCCGTACCTGGCGGGGCTGCAGTTCGCCCACCGCACCGGCATCCAGTGGGAATACATCACCGGGCGCGGCGGCGCGCAATCGGTCATGGACGTGATGACGGGACAGGCCGACGTGCTGTTCAACGGCATGCTCGCCACGCTGCCGCCGGTGAAATCGGGGAGGCTGAGGCTCATCGCGGTTTCCAGCGACAAGCGCAACCCCAACCTGCCCGACACGCCGACGGTCGCCGAATTTCTGCCCGGCTTCCTGACCGGCTCGTGGCAGGGCCTGCTGGCGCCCGCGGGCACGCCGCCGGAAATCGTCGCGAGGCTGCATGCGGAGGTGGCGCGCGTCCTGTCTTCCCCTGATATCAAGGAACGGCTCCAGCTGCAGGGTGCAGACCCGATGGGCTCGCCGCCGGCCGATGCCGCGAAATTCCTGCGCGACGAGCGCGACCGCTTCACGAAGCTGACGAAAGAGACGGGATACAAACCTCAGTGAGGCGTGATAAGTGATAGGTGATAAGTGATAAGTGATAAGTGATAGGGGGCTAAGAACGCCCGCTGCGCGGGAGGCTCATCACGCACCGCCCATCACCCATCACCTGCAAGGACGCTAGAATAGCGTCATGTCCGACGCCGACGCCAAACCCAAGCAGAACGCGCCGCAAGCCCCTTCCACTTCCAATTTCATCCGCTCGGTCATCGAAGCCGATCTGGCGAGCGGCAAGTACGCGTCCCGCGCCTGGGGCGGCAAGCCGGGCCCGGCGAAAGCGCACGAGGGCGCGGCGCCGGATCCGGCGAAGATCCGCACGCGCTTCCCGCCGGAGCCGAACGGCTATCTCCATATCGGCCACGCGAAATCCATCTGTCTGAACTTCGGGCTCGCGCGCGACTTCGGCGGCGCGTGCCACCTGCGCTTCGACGACACCAACCCGGAGAAGGAAGAGCAGGAATACGTCGACTCCATCATCGCCGCGGTGAAGTGGCTGGGCTTCGGCTGGGAACACGCGGGGGCCACGCACCTCTACTACGCCAGCGACTATTTCGACTTCATGTACCACGCGGCGGAGCACCTGATCGAGGAGGGGCACGCCTACGTGGACAGCCTCTCCGCCGAGCAGATGCGGTCGCTCCGCGGCACGCTCACCGAGCCCGGCAGGAAAAGCCCGCACCGCGACCGCGGCGCCGACGAGAGCCTGAAGCTGTTCCGCCAGATGCGCGAGGGGAAATTCAAGGAGGGCGAGCACGTGCTGCGGGCGAAGATCGACATGGCCTCGCCCAATATCAACCTGCGCGACCCGGCGATCTACCGCATCCGGAAAGCCGCGCACCACCGCACCGGCGACAAGTGGTGCGTCTATCCGATGTACACCTACGCGCACCCGATCGAGGACGCGCTGGAACGGATCACGCACTCGCTGTGCACGCTGGAGTTCGAGGACCAGCGCCCGTTCTACGACTGGCTGCTCGAGCGCCTCGCCGAAGGCGGGCTGCTCGCGAGGCCGCTGCCGCAGCAAATCGAATTTGCGCGCCTCAACCTGACCTGCGTCATGCTCTCGAAACGGAAGCTGATTCAGCTCGTCGAAGAAAAGCACGTGGAGGGATGGGACGACCCGCGCATGCCGACGCTCGCCGGCGCCCGCCGGCGCGGCTACACGCCGGAAGGTTTCCGCCTGTTCGCCGAGAGGATCGGCGTGTCGAAAGCGGATTCGTGGATCGAGTACTCGATACTCGAGGACTGCATGCGCGAGCATCTGAACGAAGTCGCGCCGCGCCGCATGGCGGTGCTCGATCCCGTAAAGCTCGTCATCGAGAATTACCCTGAAGGGAAAGAAGAGCTGTGCGAGGTGCCCAACCACCCGCAGAAGCCCGACTGGGGCAAGAGAAGCGTGCCGTTCTCGCGCGAGCTGTGGATCGAGCGTGAGGATTTCATGGAAACGCCGGCCAAGGGCTACTTCCGCCTGTTCCCGGGCAACAAGGTGCGCCTGCGTTACGGCTACGTCGTCGAGTGCACCGGCTATGACAAAGCGACGGACACCGTGCGCTGCAACTACGACCCCGACACGAAGTCCGGCACGCCCGGCGCCGAGAAGGTCAAGGTGAAGGGCAACATCCACTGGGTGAGCGCGAAGCGCGCTTACGCCGCCGAAGTGCGGCTCTACGACCGCCTCTTCAAAGTCCCGCATCCGGCAGGCCTGGAGGACCTGAACCCCGATTCTAAAAAAGTGATTGCCGCCCAGCTCGAGCCTGCGCTCAAGGAAGCGAAAGCCGAAGAACGTTTTCAGTTCGAGCGCCACGGCTACTTCATCGCCGACCGGGTTGACCCTGTTTCCCGCGCGCCCGGGTTCAACCGCGCGGTGACGCTGCGGGATTCCTGGAGCAAGTAGGAGCAACGCCACCATTCTTTGCCAGGCTGTCATCGCGCCACGATGGCTCGCGGCCCACCCTAGAACGTATATCAAAAAATCCAAAAAACCGAATTAACCACAGATAAACACGGATGAAATCCCATGCTAAACAAGGCGCTGGATTTTAATATCTGTGTGTATCTGTGTTCATCTGTGGTTCCGTTTCTTTTTTGAGACAGTCTCTACTCACCACTCACCGCCTCTTATGACGACCACCCATCAACAGCTGGGCAATTCCCTTCCCTCCTCCGACCCTGCCGCGGCGCGGCCCACCGGAGCTGCGGCCCGGGCCGGGCAGAAACCGCCGCGTATCCTGAGCAAGATGCTCGCGCTGGATGATTTCGAGGACGCGGCGCGCCGCTACCTGCCGCGGCCGATCTTCGGCTATATCTCGGGCGGCGCCGAGACCAACGCCGCGCTGCGCGGCAACCGCGCCGTGTGGGACGAGATCGCTTTCGTGCCCAAGACGCTGGTGGACGTGTCGGGGCGCACGCAGAAGTCGACGCTGTTCGGCCGCACCTACGACGCGCCGTTCGGGCTCGCGCCGATGGGCGGGACCGCGATGGCCGCCTATCAGGGCGACGTCGTGCTCGCGCGCGCCGCGGCCGACGCCAACGTTCCGATGATCACGAGCGGCGCCTCGCTGACGCCGCTCGAGGAAGTCAGGAAAGCGGGCTCGACCGCGTGGTTCCAGGCCTATCTTCCCGGCGAGGACGGCCCGATCACGCAACTGGTCGAGCGCGTGGCGCGCGGCGGGTTCGACACGCTGGTGCTCACGGTCGACGTGGCGGTACTCGCCAACCGCGAGAACAACGTGCGCAGCGGCTTCAACACGCCGCTGCGGCCGACCCTGCGCCTCGCCTGGGACGGGATCATCCGCCCGCGCTGGCTGTTCGGCATGTTCGCGCGCACGCTGCTGCTGCACGGCATGCCGCACTTCGAGAACATGGGGCCGCGGGTGCCGCTGCTGTCCTTCACGGGCAAGCGCGAGCGCGGGCTGCGCGACCAGCTCGCCTGGAAGCACGTCGAGCTGATGCGGCGCCTGTGGAAGGGACGCTTCGTGGTGAAGGGCATACTCGACAAGGACGACGCCCGCATCGCGCGCGAGAGCGGCGTGGACGGCATCATGGTCTCGAACCACGGCGGGCGGCAGCTCGACGGGGCGGCCGCGCCGCTGCGCGTGCTGCCCGGCATCGCCGAGCAGGTCCGCGGGATGACGGTGATCATGGACAGTGGCATCCGGCGCGGCACCGACGTGCTGAAGGCGCTGGCGCTCGGCGCGAACTTCGTATTCGTCGGCCGGCCGTTTCTCTACGCGGCCGCCATCGCCGGCGAGCCCGGCGTGCACCACGCGATCAAGCTGCTGCAGGACGAGATCGACCGCGACATGGCGCTGCTCGGCATCACGTCGCTCGCGCAAATGCGGCCGAACCTGCTGATGCCCGCGCGCGGCGCCGATTTCCTGCCGGCGCAGTGACGGGCTTCGCCTTTTCGCTTTTCCCTTTTCCCTTTTCCCTTAGAATCCCCCCTTCTCCCTGAATTCCAATAGGTGAAAGAAATGACCCAGGCATCCCCCGCTGCACGTTCCGAACTCGCGCCGACTGGCAAGCTGCGCGTGGGCCTCAACATGAGCAATTTCCTCCTGACCGCGACCGACGCCGCGACCGGCAAGCCCAAGGGCGTCGCGGCAGACCTGGGACAGGAACTCGGCAAGCGGCTCGGCGTCCCCGTCGAGCTCGTTCCCTTCCCCAACCCCGGCGCGCTGGCCGACGCGGCCAAGTCCGGCGTGTGGGACGTCGGTTTCCTCGGCGCCGAACCGCAGCGCGCGAACGAAATCGATTTCACCGCGGCTTACGTGGAGATCGAAGCCACCTATCTCGTCCCGCCCGGCTCGCCGCTCAAGGCCATCGCGGACGTGGACCGCAAGGGCATCCGCATCTCGGTGCCGGAGAGGAGCGCTTATGAGCTGTACCTGACGCGCTCGCTGAAAAACGCGGAGCTGGTGCGCATCAAGGGCGCCGACGCGGCGTTCAAGCAACTCGTTGAGGGCAAACTGGACGCGCTCGCCGGGCTCAGGCCGCGGCTGGTGACGGACCACGAGAACCTGCCCGGGTCGCGCATCCTCGACGGGCAATTCACGGCCGTCCAGCAGGCGGCCGGCACGCCGAAAGGCCGTCCCGCCGGCGCGAAATATCTCCGGGAGTTCATCGAGGACATCAAAGCCACGGGCCTGGTCGCGAAGATGATCGAGAAGAACGGGGTTCGTGGACTGACCGTGGCGCCGAAAGCGTGAATCGTGATTCGTGATTCGACTCCCACCACCCCGGCTGTTTCGCAGCCACCCCCCCTCGGGCAGGAGGGGAAATACTCGGGTCATCCTTCATTCATCATCCTTCATCCTTCGCTTCACCGATGACCACTCGCTCCAGCGCTAACTCAAGCAGTCAAATCGCAACCGACCTTCAGCCCGCTCCGTACACCAGCCGGTTCGTCGAGGCAGGCGGCCTGCGGCTGCGCTATCTCGATTACGGCAACAATCACGAAAATGAGGGCAAACCGCCGATGCTCTGTCTGCATGGCGGCGCGGCCCATGCGCACTGGTTCGACTTCATCGCGGGCGCCTTCACCCCTGACTACCACGTGCGCGCGCTGGACCAGCGTGGCCATGGCGACAGCGAGTGGGCGCAACCGCCGGCGTATGCCTACGAGCGCTATGCGGCGGACCTGGCGGAGGTGGTCGAGAAACTCGACCTGCGCGACTTCGTCCTGGTCGGCCATTCGATGGGCGGCACGGTCTCGCTGGAGTACGCGGCCACGTATCCCGGACGGGTGGGAAAGCTCATCGTCGTCGACTCGACTCTCCAGATGACCCCGGATCGCGTCGCCGCGTTGCGCGACGTCGGGTCACGGCAAGGCAGCCATTACGCCACGAGGGAGGAATTCGTTGCGCGTTACCGCCTGCGGCCGGCAGGCACATCGGCGGCGCCCGCGATCATCCGCCACCTGGCGCAGAACAGCGCCCGTCAATTCCCCGACGGGTCCTGGCGGCACAAATTCGATCGCAATGTTTACGCCACGCGCGAAACCACGGACGGCCTGCCGCGCTGGAATCACATCGGCATCCCGGCGCTGCTGGTCAAGGCCGAGCGCAGCCAGCGCATCAGCCCGCGGGTCTTCGCCGAGGTGAAAGCGCGCTGCCCGCAGGTCGAGCTGGCCGAAGTCC
>CAYYZZ010000132.1:0-4169 GCA_964476235.1 uncultured Streptomycetaceae bacterium
TCCTCGCCGACCAGGGCGCCGAAGTGATCAAGATCGAGAACCCGAACGACGGCGGTGACATGTCGCGCGCGGTGGGGCCGCACTTCTTCGCGCCTGGAGACAGCCAGTTTTTCCATAGCTTCAACCGCAACAAGAAGAGCCTCACGCTCGATCTTGGACGCCCGGAGGGGCAGGCGGTGCTGCACGATCTCGCGCGCGGCGCCGATGCGCTCGCCTCCAACCTGCGCGGGGACGTGCCGGTCAAGCTCGGGCTGGTTTACGACCGTCTCAAGGCGGTGAACCCGAGGATCGTGTGCGCGCACTTGAGCGCCTACGGGCGCAGCGGCCCGCGCGCCGAATGGCCGGGATTCGACTACCTGATGCAGGCTGAGGCGGGCTACTTTTCGCTCACCGGCGAGCCTGGGGCGCCGCCCGCCCGCTTCGGGCTGTCGATCGTGGACCTGATGACGGGGCTCGGGCTCGCGTACGCGCTGCTCGCGGCGCTGACCTCGGCGCGCGCGACCGGCGCGGGGCGCGACATTGACGTCAGCCTGTTCGACATGGCGCTCCACAACACGGCCTATCTTGCCACCTGGTATCTCAACGAAGGCGTCGTCACCGGGCGCCTGCCGCGTTCGGCGCACCCGGCGCTGACGCCCTGCCAGCTATATCGCACGCGCGATGGCTGGATTTACCTGATGTGCAACAAGGAGAAGTTCTGGCCGGCGCTGTGCGAGAAGCTCGGGCGCCCCGAATGGGTCGAGGACGCGCGCTTCCGCCGGTTCCCGGACCGGCTGAAGCACCGCGACCTGCTGACCGAATGGCTCGACCGCGAGCTGGGTCAACGCACGACCGGCGAATGGCTCGCGCAATTCGCCGGTGCCGTTCCGGCTGCGCCGATCAACGATCTCAAGCAGGCGCTCGAGAACCCGTTCGTGACGGAGCACGGCCGGCTGCAGACACTACCCCACCCGGTTCAGGGCTCCTACCGCATGGTTGCTCCGCCCGTGAAGTGCGCGGGCGAGGAAGCGCCTGCCCGCCCGGCGCCGGCGCTCGGCGAGCACACCGATGCGCTGCTGCGCGAACTTGGATATGACAATGCGCGAATTCGAGTCTTGCGAGAATCGAAAGTAATTTGACAAGAATATGATCCGAGATGCGGGATGCGCGATGCGGGATTGGTTTCTCGCGGAGCGCGGATAAACCTGTTACGCGTATCTCGTATCCCGTATCCCGTATCCCGTATCTCGCATCACGTTATTCCGATGGCACTAGACATCGCCCCGCTGAAGAAATGGATTGGGCGGCAGGAGACGGTCAGGGATTCGCTCCCGCCGTTCCCGGCTGCCGCGCTCGCCGCAACGCTGGACCGCGATGACGCGCCGGGGAACGGCGAGCCGCTGCCACCGCTCTGGCACTGGATCTACTTCTGGGAGCTGCACAAGCACGCTGAGCTCGCGGATAACGGCCACGCCAGGCTCGGCGGATTCCTGCCGCCCGTGCCGCTGCCGCGGCGCATGTTTGCCGGCGCGCGGCTTTCGTTCCCGCGGCCATTGCGGATCGGCGAGGTCGCGCGCCGTGTTTCGACCATTACAGACGTGAGCCTGAAGAAGGGCGCAAGCGGTGATCTGGTATTCGTGCTCGTTCGCAGCGAAATCGCCGGTCCCGGCGGCACGGCGATCGTCGAGGAGCAGGACCTCGTTTACCGGGAAGCGCCGCTGCCCGGGCAGGCCCCGCCCGATGCGCCGCGCCCTCACACGAAGGCGGTCTGGAAACGCGAGATCGAAGTGGACGTGGCGCGCCTGTTCCGCTATTCGGCGCTGCTCTTCAACTCCTACCGCATACACTACGACCGGCCGTACGCGGTGGAGCAAGGCTATGCGGGGCTCGTCGTTCACGGGCAGCTCATCGCCACGTTGCTCGCGGACCTGGTGCGCCGCAATACGGATGCGCCCATCAAGGCGTTCCGCTTCCGGTCGGTGCGTCCGCTGGTGGACGGCTCGCCGTGCACGCTCTGCGGCACCCCGAACGGCAATACCGTAAGCTTGTGGGCGGGGGACGGGAATGGCGGGCTCGTCGTGAAGGCCGAAGCCGAATTGTCAGACCGTTGAGGTCATCGATGCATGATCTAAGTAGTACTATGAACGCCTGATTCCACGTTGCAGGCAACGATGGACAACACTGCGCGTCGCCACTATCGCCATATCGAGGTGCAGCGTATCTCCGGTGCGCTTGGCGCCGAGGTCCGGGGCGTGGATATCGCGCGGCCCCTCGAGGATGAAGTCATCGCTGAGATCCGCCAGGCCTTTCTCGACCACCTGGTGGTCTTTATCCGGGGCCAGAAACTGACTCCGCAGGCGCAGCTTGCCTTCGCGCAGCGGTTCGGCCAGCCGATGGAGTACCCGCAGCTGAAGGGACTGCC
Source organism: uncultured Streptomycetaceae bacterium (assembly GCA_964476235.1). Classification (GTDB taxonomy): domain Bacteria; phylum Pseudomonadota; class Gammaproteobacteria; order Burkholderiales; family SG8-41; genus SG8-41. The sequence goes on from CAYYZZ010000132.1 coordinate 2,402, forward strand.
CGAATGCCCGCTGGTCACGCCGGTGATCAAGATGGAGCACGAGCGGACGAACTTCGGCGGCGTGTGGCACTCCGACACTTCCTATCTGGAGCGCCCGCCGATGGCGAGCATGCTCTACGCCGTAGAAACCCCGCCCGTTGGCGGCGACACGCTTTTCGCCAACCAGTACGTGGCCTACGAGAGCCTTTCGGACGGACTGAAACAGACGCTGGCGGGCCTCGTCGGAGTAAACAGCTCGGCGAAGGCCGATGTCTCGAAGACGCGCGAGGACCGCTTGCGCGACGCTGGCGCGGAGCTGAAGGTGCTGATTGGAGAACATCCGGTGGTGCGCACGCACCCGGAAACCGGGCGCAAGGCGCTCTACCTGAACTTCGGGCACACGACGCGGTTCAGAGGTTGGTCGGAGCCGGAAAGCGTGCCGCTGCTCGACTACCTGTTCCAGCACCAGGTCAAGCCGGAGTTCACTTGCCGTTTTCACTGGGAGCCTGGCTCGCTTGCTTTTTGGGACAACCGCTGCACCCAGCACAACCCGGTGAACGACTATCACGGGTACCGGCGCGTCATGCACCGCGTTACGCTGGCGGGTGACACGCCGCGCTAACAGGCTGTTGAAAAACTCGCGTCGCTCCCGCGAAGGCGGGAGTCCAGAGATTTGGGTGCGACCAGAATCAATAACTTACTGGATTCCCGCCTGCGCGGGAATGACGTTTGAGTCAAACACAGCATGTTTTTCAACACCCTGCTAAAGGCCGAACAGCATTCCAACCTCCTGCTTGCCGCATCGCGGCAAGCGCCTGTTTTGCTGTGGGAATTTCAGCGAAACTGCTTTATTTCAAAGCCTTATCGTGGTATTCTCGCAAGTTAGTCTCAAAATACCAAGACCCCGGGAAGCTTCATGGCGGTTGAACGCACTTTGTCTATCATCAAGCCCGATGCCGTAGCCAACAACGTGATTGGCAAGATCTACACCCGTTTCGAAGAGGCCGGGCTCAAAATCATCGCCGCCCGCATGGCGTGGCTGTCGCGCGCCGAGGCGGAGGGCTTTTATTCGGTGCACAAGGAACGGCCGTTTTTCAAGGACCTGGTGGACTTCATGACCTCGGGGCCGGTGATCATCCAGGTTCTGGAAGGGGAGGACGCGATCCAGAAAAGCCGCGACCTGATGGGCGCGACCGATCCCAGGAAGGCGGCCAAGGGCACTATCCGCGCCGATTTCGCTCAAAGCATAGACGCGAACGCGGTGCACGGATCGGATTCGCCCCAGACCGCCGCCACCGAAATCGCCTATTTTTTCCCCAAGCAGGATATCTATTCCCGCTGAACGCGGCATCACCATGACCGTCAACCTGCTCGGACTGGACCACGAAGCGCTGAAGGCGTTTTGCGCCGGGCTGGGCGAGAAGCCATACCGCGCGAAGCAGTTGCTGCGCTGGATTCATCACGCCGGCGCGGATGATTTCGGCTCGATGACCGACATGTCGAGGCCGTTGCGGGAGCGGCTCGCGCAGCAAGCGGTGATCACCGCTCCCCGCGTGCTGCGCGACACGACCGCAGCAGACGGCACCCGCAAATGGCTGCTCGACGTCGGCACCGGCAATGCGATCGAATCCGTTTTTATCCCCGAGGAGAAGCGGGGCACGCTGTGCATCTCATCGCAGGCGGGTTGCGCGCTCGAGTGCTCGTTCTGCTCGACCGGCCGCCAGGGTTTCAACCGCAATCTCACGGCTGACGAGATCATCGGCCAGTTGTGGTGGGCATCGCGCGCCCT
>CAYYZZ010000132.1:4269-7124 GCA_964476235.1 uncultured Streptomycetaceae bacterium
GACGGCGCAAAGCGCCGTGGGTGGTATGGGTGAGGGCGCCGCAACAGATAGGCCGATCAGCAACGTCGTGATGATGGGCATGGGCGAGCCGCTTGCCAATTTCGACAACGTGGTGACGGCGATGCGGCTCATGCTCGACGACCATGCCTACGGCCTGTCGCGCCGGCGCGTCACGCTTTCGACCGCGGGGCTGGTGCCGGGCATCGATCGCCTGCGCGACGAGTGCCCGGTATCGCTCGCTGTGTCGCTGCATGCGCCCAACGACGAGTTGCGCAACGAACTGGTGCCGATCAACCGCAAGTACCCCATCAAGGCATTGCTGGCTGCGTGCCTGCGTTATGTCGAAGTGGCGCCGCGTCGCTACGTGATGTTCGAATACGTGATGCTCGCCGGCGTCAACGACAGCGTGGTTCAGGCGCGCGAGCTTGCCGCGCTCGTGAAAGACGTGCCGTGCAAGGTCAATTTGATCCCGTTCAATCCCTTTCCAGGGGTGCAGTATCAGCGCTCGTCTCCCGAGGCGATCGACCGTTTCCGCGATGTGCTGATGCAGGCCGGGCTCATCGCAACGGTTCGCAAGACCCGCGGCGACGACATCGACGCGGCGTGCGGGCAGCTGGCGGGACAAGTTCAGGATCGCACCCGGCGCGTACGGCGCCGGCAGGAAGCCGCAGCGACAACAGGGGCGGTGCAATGAAAATGGTCCGTATCGCAATGATGGCCGCCTGCCTGGCGATGTCCGGCTGCGTCAGCCAGCCGGCCGACGACTCGGGGCTCAAGTCCTCCCCCGCCGGCGCCGAAACCCAGGAAAGGACGCGGGCGCGCGTTCATACCGAGCTTGCCGCGAACTACTTCGAGATCGGCAACGTGGGGGTGGCGCTCGACGAGGTGAAGGAAGCACTACACTCCGACCCCAATTACGGCCCGGCTCATAACATCGCGGCCCTGGTCTACGCCCGCTTGAAGGAAGACCGCTTTGCGGAGCAGAGCTTCCAGCGCGCGATCAGTATCAACCCCGGCGATTTCGACGCCCACAACAACTTCGGGTTGTTCCTGTGCGAGCGCAAGCAGGAGCGGGAATCGATCAAGTATTTTCTGGCGGCGGTGCGCAACCCGCTCTATCCGTTTCCGGACCGCTCCTACGTCAATGCCGGCGTGTGCGCGCGCCGGGCCGGTGACCTGGCGGGCGCGGAGGAATATCTGCAGACGGCGCTGAAGATACGCCCGACCCAGACGCAGGCGCTCTACCAGCTGGCGGACCTGTCCTACGCGCGAGGCGACTATGCGGGCGCCAGGGTCTATCTCAACCGGCTGACGCAGGCGGCGTCGGCCAATCCCGAGGTGCTGTGGCTCGGCGTGCGGGCCGCGCGCAGGCTCAACGATCGCGATGCGGAAGCGAGCTATGCGCTGCAGTTGCGCAACCGTTATCCGGAGTCCAGCGAAACGCGCGCGTTGAATGCGGGCAAGTACGAATGAGCGGATCCGAAAACATCCAAGCCGTTGCGAATGCCGAGCCGGCCGGCCCGGCGCCGGGCGGGCGTCTCGCCGAGGCGAGACGGGCGCAGAACCTGACGCCCGCCGACATCGCGCGCCAGCTGAAGCTTTCCGTGTGGCAGATCGAGGCGCTGGAAGCCGGGCACTACCAGCAACTGCCCGGCCCGGTATTCGTGCGCGGTTTCATCCGCAACTACGCGAAGCTGGTCAAGCTCGACCCGAACGAGCTCCTGCGCTCGGCAGGGGACAGCCTTCCGCAATCCGTTCCGCGCCCCGAAAGACCGCCGTCGCAGGACATCCCGTTTCCGGCCCAGGGCCGGCCGCGCTGGCCCGTGCTGGCTTCCACCGCAGCGATCCTGGTCGGCATGCTCGCGGTCTATGAGTTTTACTGGAACGAGCCGGAGGTCACGGCAACGCAGGTGGCCTCCGTGACGCCTGCTCCAGCGGCGCCGCAATCGAAGAGTGCGGGGGCTCCAGCGTCTCCGCAACCGGCCGGCGAGATACGTGCCGCTCAGCCGCAGCCGGCCATTCCGGTGGTGGCTGCCGCGCAGACAGCGCAGGGCGGGCCGCTCGCAAGCGCTGCCGGCGCGCAACCGGACCCGGACAGGCCGCCCAAGCCTGGCGAGAGACAGGTCAGGATGGCCTTCGACCAGGAGTCGTGGGTGGAAATCCGCGATCGTAACGAGAGGGTCATCTTCTCGCAGCTGAATCGCCCGGGCACGCAGCAGTTCGTCAGCGGCAGGCCGCCATTCTCGATCGTAGTCGGCAACGCGCACGGCGTGCGGCTGACCTACGAGGACAAGCCGGTCGATCTCGCCAGCCACACCAAGATCGACGTCGCCCGCCTGATATTGCAATGAAGTGCTATCTGGAACACGGCCTGGCACCGCGCCGCGTCAGCGGCCAGGTGCGGGTCGGACCTGTCGTGATCGGCGGCGGCGCCCCGATCGTGGTCCAGTCCATGACCAATACCGATACAGCGGATATCGCCGCCACCGTGAGGCAGGTGGCCGAGCTGGCGCGCGCCGGCTCCGAAATCGTGCGCGTGACGGTCAACAATGCCGAAGCGGCCGCGGCGATGCCCGCGATCCGCGAGCAGCTCGACAGGATGGGCGTCAACGTGCCGGTGGTGGGGGATTTCCATTTCAACGGCCACCGCCTGCTCGCGCAGCATCCGGCGTGCGCCGAGGCACTGGCGAAGCTGCGCATCAATCCCGGCAACGTGGGGCGAGGATCGAAGCGCGATGAGCAGTTCGCCACCATGATCGAAGTCGCCTGCCGCTACGGCAAGCCGGTGCGCATCGGCGTTAACTGGGGCAGTCTCGATCAGGAGCTGCTCGCGCGCATGATGGACGATAACGCGC
>CAYYZZ010000133.1:0-7087 GCA_964476235.1 uncultured Streptomycetaceae bacterium
TAGGCGGTGTTGGCGAGCGTCACGCCCATCTGCTCGGCGATCGCCATGAAGAGATTGTTGAAGATTTCCAGCATCACCGGCTCCGCCTTGGTGCCGGCCGCCACGCGTTTCGGCCGCGCCTGGCTGCGAGCCAGCACCAGGTGATTGAGCGGGGTCACCAGGGCCTGCCATTGCGGCTCGACCACGGTCGTGGCGTTCGCCTCCGCGATGATGGCGGGGCCGGCGATCACGTCGCCGGGGCGGAGCTGGTCGCGGCGGTACACCGGGGCCTCGTGCGCCGCGCCGCTGCTGTACAGGCGCACCCGGCGCTCTGACCGGGCGGGCCCCCGGCGCGGGGGCAGGTCTGCAAACGTCTCCCGCACGGGCTCGCCACGGCCAGTTGCCTCGACCGAGACTGCCTCGACGATCAGTGCGCGGCCGGGCATCAGGAAGCTGAAGCGCTGGCGGTAATCCGACTCGAACTGTTCCAGCATTTGTTCCGGCGAACCGAATTCCACGATGACGGCCGTGTCGGTGCCATCGTAGCGCAGGTGGGCCTGGCGGGTAATGATGATGCTTTCCCGCGGCACGCCCTGGCCGGCTACCTCATTGCACGCAGCGACTTCGAGTTTCAGCAGGACGTTCTCGAATTGCGGCATCGAGCCGGCTTCCATCCGCGCCTCGATCGCCTGCTCGCGGATCGCGCTGATGTCGGCGAGGCCCATGCCGTAGGCGGAGAGCACCCCGGCGTAGGGGTGGATGAAAACGCGCGGGATCGCCAGCGCATCCGCCACCAGGCAGGCGTGCTGACCGGCCGCGCCGCCGAAGCAGCACAGGGTATAGCTGGTGACGTCGTGTCCGCGCTCGATCGAGATCTTCTTGATGGCGTTCGCCATGTTGTCCACGGCGACGCGCACGTAGCCTTCGGCGATTGTCTCGGGCGGGCGCGACTCGCCTGTTTTCCCGCGGATCTCTTCCGCCAGTTCGATAAATTTTTTCCGCACGAGGGCAGCGTCAATCGGGTCATCGCCCGTGGTCCCGAAAGCGTGCGGAAAAAATTCGGGCTGTATTTTCCCGAGCACGACATTGGCGTCGGTCACCGTGAGCGGCCCGCCCTGGCGATAGCACGCCGGTCCGGGATGCGCCCCGGCAGAATCCGGCCCGACGCGGTAGCGCGCGCCGTCGAAGTGCAGGATCGAGCCGCCGCCCGCCGCGACCGTGTGGATGGCCATCATCGGAGCGCGCAACCGCACGCCCGCCACCAGGTTGTCGAAGGTGCGCTCGAAGGGGCCGTGGCAGTGCGACACGTCGGTGGAGGTGCCGCCCATGTCGAAGCCGATGATGCGGTCGAAGCCGGCGGCCAGCGCCGTGCGCGCGACGCCGACCACGCCGCCGGCGGGGCCGGAGAGCACGCTGTCCTTGCCCTGGAACAGCCGCGCCGACGTGAGGCCGCCGTTCGATTGCATGAACATCAGCCGCACGCCCGGCAGGTCGCCCGCGATGCGATCGACGTAGCGGCGCAGCAGCGGCGAGAGGTAGGCGTCCGCCACGGTCGTGTCGCCGCGGGATACCAGCTTCATCAGCGGGATGACTTCGTGCGAGACCGAGACCTGGGCGAAGCCCGCCGCGCGCGCGAGCGCGGCGATGCGCTGCTCGTGGGCGGGGTAGCGGTAGCCGTGCATCAGCACGATAGCGGCCGCGCGGCAGCCGCGCCGGTAGGCGTCCGCGAAGTCGCGCCGGGCCTGCTCCTCGTCGAGGGGTTGAAGCACCTCTCCGCGGGCGGTCACGCGCTCGGTCACCTCGTAGACCGCGCCATACAGCAATTCCGGCAGCACGATGTGGCGGTCGAAGATGCGCGGGCGGTTCTGGTTGCCGATCCGCAACTGGTCGCGAAAGCCGCGCGTGATGAACAGCGCCGTGGGCTCGCCCTTGCGCTCGAGCAGCGCATTGGTGGCGAGCGTGGTGCCCATCTTGACGGAGGCGATCGATGCGGCGGGGACCGCCTGGTCCCGCGGCACCCCGAGCAGGTCGCGAATGCCCGCCAGCGCGGCGTCCGCGTAATGACGCGGATTGTCGGATAGCAGCTTGTGGGTGACCAGCGCACCGTCGGGGCGCTGTGCGACGATGTCGGTGAAGGTGCCCCCACGGTCTATCCAGAACTGCCAGCGGTTGTTCGTTGAGGCGGTTGCGGTCACTCAGGAATCATACCAGTGGCCGCAGGGACGCTATAATGGGCTCACCTTAACCAGCTCAAAGGGGGAGCGCGATGGAAAAGTACATAGCCCAGATACTCTTCGTGGTCGGATTGGCGGTGTGGCTCGGATGGGTAATCGTCAGGCGCTTCCTGTCGGTCGACCTGGATAAGCACAAGACCGAAACAGGCGAGGTGCCTGACGATGCGCAGGTGCGCCGCTATATCAAGAGCATGCGCGAGGACATCTCTCTCCTCACCGTGACCAACTTCGCCATCCTGCTGGTGCTGGTGTTCGCGCTGGTTCTCAAGCTGTAACCTTGGCTTATTGCGCGGGGTAAAGCCAAGGCAGAAGTCGCAAGGAGGAAGGCGAGAATACTTCTCGCTTTCCTACCGTTTCATCCTGTCCCGTCGCGTAGTACCGCGTCGGGCGTTCGCGGGCTCGGACGTGCGCAGGCACGTCCCTCGAAACCCCCGGCTCACTCCTTCCGCCTTCATCCTTCGGAAGTGGCGCCCCAGACACGAATCGAACGTGCGACCTGTCCCCTGAGCCCGTAACACAATGAGGCCCGCGGCGCGCTGTCACGGTTTTGGCGACCGTCAGCCGGGACTCTTGGATTCGTCAGGGTATTGAGGGAGTCGCGCCGGGCCAAAACCGCGCCAGCCCTCAGGGGGTTGCGGCCAGAATCGGCGCTAGCTTTGTCGCTCGGCTTGCCAATACGGGCAGTATTGGCTGCACCTCGCTTCGCGCTATCGCCAATTCTGTCTCGCAACGCGCTCGCGTTTCATTGTGTTACGGGCTCCCGGAGGGGACCGCTCTATCCACTGAGCTACCGGGGATAGCCACTGCTCTATGTATATACACCTCTAGAGCGTGGCTGCTTCTACAGCTTCTATATATTAGTAACACTAATAACTTGCAAATATTAGTAATACGAATAAAATACCGTTATTAGTAATACCAATAGTCACACAAGCGAGGGTTAGAGAAATGCAACAAAACACTATGAAACAGAGACTTAATAGTATCTCCCAACTGGCAAAAATCCTGGTGGCACGTCGAAAAGCTACGAGGATGTCTCAACAAACACTGGCCGCAAAGCTAGGAATTGGCCAAGCGGCGCTTTCGCAGATCGAAGGCGGCAGCATTACGCTCTCCGTCCGGCGACTACTCGACATAGCAAACGTCTTGGACCTAGAAGTAGTAATTCAGAACAAGCAGAACTCTCCCAAAACTGATTGGTAGCCTGACATGGCACGACCTGCGCGCACGCTTGATATATGGATCAATGGCAATTTGACTAGCCATTGGCACGTTCCTGCGCGCGGTGAGATGGAACTTACTTATGAGGCAGCTTGGGCAGAATCGGAAGAGGGGAGGCCGCTATCCCTGTCCCTACCCATAACTCTCGATAGAACGCCAATCAAAGGTCCTGCTGTCGAATACTATTTTGACAACCTGCTTCCCGACAGCGATGCGATCCGAAAGCGCGTCCAAGACCGCTTCCACGCAAATTCCCGTAAACCGTTCGATTTGCTGGCTGCAGTAGGACGAGATTGCGTAGGGGCAGTTCAACTCCTTCCACCGCGCGAAACGCCGGATATATACAAGATAGAAGCTAGATCACTAACCCCGACACAGATAGAGGCTCATTTGGCGGGGGTTGTGTCGCCGAAAAGCTTCTCGACGATGGAAGAGGACGATTCTTTCCGTCTATCAATCGCAGGTACGCAAGAAAAGACGGCATTCCTTCGGCACGAAGGCAAGTGGTGTATACCTCATGGCGCAACCCCAACTTCGCACATTTTCAAACTGCCGTTAGGCAGAATCGGTAACACGCAAATCGACATGAGCACATCTGTCGAGAATGAATGGCTCTGTTCACGAATATTGGCGGCTTTCAATTTGCCGGTTGCGCAAACCGAGATAGGAGAATTTGGTTCCCAAAAAGCGCTCATTGTGGAACGCTTTGATAGACGCTTGCACGAGAGCCGTAACTACTGGCTCCGGCTTGTCCAAGAGGACTTCTGTCAGGCCACCGGCACTCCGTCATCTAGGAAATACGAGGAAAATGGTGGACCCGGCATTCTGGAAATTGCTGAGATATTGAGAGGTTCGGAAAGACGAGACGAAGATTTGAACTTGTTTGTAAGGGCACAGATTCTATTTTGGATGTTGGCCGCGGTAGATGGGCACGCGAAAAATTTCAGTCTCTATTTACTGCCGAAAGGTTATTACCGGCTCACGCCACTTTATGATGTCCTTTCGGCTTGGCCAGTGATAGGACGTGGTCCAAATAAGTATTCCTGGGATAAATCCAAGCTTGCCATGGCTATTATTGGGAAAAATAGGCATTACAAGCTTAAAGATATTCAACGCCGTCACTTCAATGAAACGGCTTCCCGAATCGGAGTCAAGACGGCCGAGCCTCTTATCGGCGAAATCCTAGAGGCCGTTCCACGCGCTATATCGAGCGTCCAAAAGGAGATTCCGAAGGACTTTCCGCAGCACGTGCTTGATAGCGTGCTACAAGGTATCGAACGGTCGGCGAAGCGACTTGAGTCCATGCCAGCCTAGACAAGGATTGTGGCTGGGATTACAGGGGTAGATAGGGTGTCTCGCAAATTTACTGAAAATCATGGCGCCCCAGACACGAATCGAACGTGCGACCTGTCCCTTAGGAGGGGACCGCTCTATCCACTGAGCTACCGGGGCGTATCCAGCGGTATTTTAACGTAAAATGCTCGCTCTCCTGGAGACTTGCTGGCTGAAGTCCTATGATCAAGTGGCTGCTGATTGCGTGTGTGCTGTTGATGGCGCTTCTGCTGTGGAGAGTGGCGATGGCTGCAAAACGCAATCTGCCCACCCCAGGCAGCGATGCGCCGGATTTTGAGCTCCCTGACCAAAACGGCCGTCTGCGAGCGAGCCGGGAATTCCGGGGCAAGTGGCTGGTGTTATATTTTTTTCCGCGCGCAGAGACGCCGGGCTGAACAGAGCAGGCGGCGCGGTTTCGCGACGCAATGCAGCAGATCGAGGTTCTGGGCGCCGTCGTCTGCGGCGTGAGTGTCGATGGCAGCGAGCGTCTCGCGCGGTTTGCGGCCAAGTACCGCTTGCCGTTCGTGCTACTCTCGGACCGGAACGGCGTAGTGGCCGCGCGCTATGGATCGCTGATCAATCTGGGATTATGGAAGTTCGCCGGGCGCAATACTTTTCTGATTGATCCCCGAGGCCGCATTGCGAAAGTTTATCTGAACGTCCAACCTGCGCAGAACGCCGCAGCAGTGATCGCCGACCTGAAGGAGCTGAATCGCGCATGATCAAGAGCATGGACCACGTGGTCATGACGACCGGAGATCTGCATAAGTGCCTGGACTTTTACACGCGCGCGCTCGGCATGAAGGTCGAGCATTACGGCAAGGGCCGCATCGCGCTGCATTTCGGCGACCACAAGTTCAACGTGCACCCGCCGGGCTTCGACGCCGGTATCAAGGCGCGCACGCCCACGCCCGGCTCGCTCGACCTGTGCTTCCTCGCCGACCGGCCGTTGGACGAGGTCATTGCCCACCTCAAGCGGGAGAACGTGACTATCGAGGAGGGCCCGGTCAACCGTACCGGTGCGCGCTTCACGATCCGCTCGGTTTACGTGCGCGACCCTGACGGAAATCTCGTGGAGATTTCCGAGAAAGCGTGAATCGTGAGTCGTGAGTCGTGATTCGAGCCCCCTCACCCCAACCCTCTCCCCCAACTTGGGGGCGAGGGGAGTCATAGGTCGACTCACGACTCACGATTCACGGGGGTAGAGGGGCGAATCACGAATCACGATTCACGACTCACGGGTTCAAATGCCTGATTTCTGGACGAGTTGCGGCTTCAACCTGCTCAAGCGTGGGGCGGACGGGCGGCTCGTCGTCACGGACGACTACCTGCGCCTGTACTTTTCGCGTCCGGAGCTGGCCCCATTACCGGAATCCTGTCCGGCGGAGCGCGCGCTGCACGCCTCGCTCGTTGCCCAGCCGCGGCGGGAAGTGCCCGCGGGGGAGATTGCGTCGCTGGCCGATCCCGACGCGCGCGAGAACTACCAGGTCATGCTGCGCTTTCGCGACGGGCTGCTGGCGGCGCCGAGCCTGGAGGCGTTTTACTCCGGCCTGTTCCAGCGCGATATCGCGGTACCGCCTGACTTCATCCATCACACGGTGCAGGTCATCCTGCGCGGGGTGCTCGACGGGACCGGCGACGGGCTCGAGGCGCGCGCGGCCGAAGTGTTCTTCCGCAAGCAGCGAGTCAGCGTCAACGACGGCGCGGTCATGCTCGCCGACGACGAGACGGTGGAGATGCATGCAAGCGGCAGCGGCCTCGGCAGCCTGGGGAAGCTGTTGAAGGATGGGCAGATGCCGCTGCGCGCCGTCGAGCTGGATGTGCTCGACGACAAGAGCGCGGGCCGGTACTTCGAGCGCGACGAGCGCCATGACACCGTGCTCAATCTCAACCACGGCCATCCGGGCTGCGCCGCGTTGTGCCGGGTGCTGGAGCGGTGGATCGCGCATTTTCACGGCGTGCGCGCGGCGGTGAAGCCGGTGCGGGAGATTCCTGACGAGGAGTGGTTGTGGCACGTCGGGCTCGATGCCGAGTCCACCGCCATGCTGAACGAACTTTACAATGGCGGGGAGGTGGAGGAGGAGCGGATGAAGCGCATCGTCGGCCTGTTCCGCGTCGATTTCCGCGATCCCGTGGTGTTGCGGCCCGAGGTGGCCGGGGCGCCGGTATTCCTGGGAATGGCGGCGGCGCCGGACGGGACGCTGCGCATGAAGCCGCAGAACCTGTTGACGAACCTGCCGCTGGCTTCGCGCTCGTGAACGTCAAAAGCTCCGACAGAAAACCAAGGCAATACTTGAACCGCCAAGACGCCAAAGAGCATT
>CAYYZZ010000134.1:0-7071 GCA_964476235.1 uncultured Streptomycetaceae bacterium
AGGGTCAAGGCCGACAGGGTCAGGATGGGCAAGGTGATCCGGGATGCGGGTATCAGGGCCCAATGATGAATGATGAATGATGAGTGACACGTGATGGGTGTATCCCCAAGGAAAAAGAGAAAACCCAGGTATCACCACTCCGTGTACGTCGTGTTGCTGTCTAAGGATGTCCTGTACGAGCGGAAGTTCGTGAAATGCAACCCGTACTACGACCCGGACAAGCCGTGCGTGTACGTCGGGATGACGGGTCAGAGTCCGGACGTGCGGTTCGACAAGCACAAGGCGGGGCTCAAATCCAACCGCTACGTCAAGAAGTACGGAATCCGGCTGATGCCGGAGCTCTACGAGTGCTACAACCCGATGCCCTACGAAGCCGCGCTCGACATGGAGATCGAATTGGCCATTCATTTAAGGGAGAAGGGGTACGGGGTGTGGCAGGGGTGATCTGAGACCGGTGACGAGTGACGACTGACGTTTCGCGCGGGGTCTAATCATCCATCACGGGTTCTGTTCAGGACGGCCACTTGCAGCGGCGTGCCGACTCTCGTAGATTCGAATAATGACTCCGATCTTTCCCAACCGGTGGTTTTTCCCCAGGGACGAACGTCCATTTTATGGTCTTTATTTAGTCGCGGGCACAGTGGCGTTGTGCTTGTTCCTCGCGACGCAATTCGCGCTGGCGCAGTCCTACCCGAATCGTCCCGTCCGGATCATCGCGCCGTTTTCCGCGGGCGGTGGTGCCGACACCGTCGCGCGCCTGGTCGCGCAGAAGCTGTCGGAGGCGCTCTCGCAACAGGTGATAGTCGACAATCGTCCCGGAGCGAGCAACATCATCGGCACCGAGCTGACCGCGCGGGCCGCGCCGGACGGCTACACGATCATGATTGCGAACACCGTCCATGCCATCAACGCTGGCCTGTTCCGCAAGCTGCCGTACGACCCGATCAACGACTTCACGGCGATCTCCCTGATCGCGACGACGCCCTTCATCCTGATTGTGCACCCGTCGCTGCCGGTCAAATCGGTGCGCGAGATGGTTGCGCTCGCGAAAGCCCGGCCCGGGCAGATTAACTACGCCTCGGCCGGCACCGGCACGGCGGCGCATCTCGCCGCGGAAATGTTCCGGCTGGGCGCAGGCATCAACATCGTTCACATTCCGTACAAGGGCATCACCGGCGCGCTGTTGGACACCGTCGCCGGGACCACCCAGATCATGATCGCCAGCCCGATCACTGTTTTGCCGCAGGTGAGGGCCGGCAAGCTTCACGCGCTCGCGGTCACCACGGCGACGCGCTCGAAATCACTGCCGGAACTGCCCACGATGCGCGAAAGCGGCATTCCCGCCTACGAGTTCAGTTCGTGGTACGGCTTGCTCGCGCCCCGCGCGGTGCCGGCGGCCATCGTTACCACGCTCAGCCAGGCCGTGGCCAAGGCGGTCCAGCAGAAGGACGTCCAGATCAGGCTGGAAAGCGAGGCCGCGGAGCCCGTAGGCAGCACCCCGGAGCAGTTCGACGAGTACCTCAAGCAGCAAGTCGGGAAGTACACGAAGCTGGTCAGGGACATCAAGCTGCCGCTGGAGTGACGGCCGACAGAAGGCGAAAGGCGAAAGGCGAAAGGCGAAAAGCGAAAAGAACCATCTAACAATCCCAGGTTCTCCTTCCTCCTTCCTCCTTGCTTTAAAGGTACTCTTCCCGCCACTTCTTGTAGTTTTCATTTCCCAGCAGGCGGCCCATCTCCTCCGGCGTCGCGATCCGCGACTTGAGGTCGGCGGGAGCGCCGCCGTTGTACAAATGGGAGTAGATGTCGCGCAGCGCCTTGACCGTCCCGGATACGGCCGAATGGCCCTGCAGGCAGAACCGCACGCCGCGCGCGGCGAGGTCTTCGCGCTTCAGGCCGGGCGCGCTGCCGGCGATGATCGGCAGCTTGACCGCCGCGCGGATCGCGTCGAGCTCTTCCAGCTTCTTCAACCCGACGATGAAAACGGCATCCACGCCCGTTGCCGCGTAGGCGCGGGCGCGGGCGACGATGCTTTCGACGTTCTCGACCTTGAGCGCTGCCGTGCGGGCCGCGATCAGCAGCAGGGGGTCCCGGCGCGCGCTCAATGCGGCGCGCAGCTTGCCGGCCATTTCCTCGACCGGGACGAGCTCGTCGGCGCCGTTGGTGCCGAACCGGGCCGGCATGACCAGGTCCTCGATGGCGAGGCCGGCGAGGCCCGCGTGCTCCAGCTCCTCGACGGTGCGCATCACGTTGAGCGCGTTGCCGTAGCCCTGGTCCGCGTCGACGAACACGCTCAGGTTGCTGGCACGCGTGATGCGGCGGACCTGGTCGGCGAATTCGGTGAGCGTCTGCAGCGCCATGTCCGGCGCCGCGATCATCGTGGCCGCGCACACGGAGCCCGACAGGATGCCGAGCTCGTAGCCGACCGACTCGGCGACGCGTGCCGACAGAGCGTCGAATACCGTTGCGGGGGACATGATGCGCGGCCCGGCCAGCACTGCACGAAATCGTTTGCGCTTATCGCTGGGAGTCATGATTGTTCCAGTCTCAAGGTTCAAGGTGCAAGGTTCAGGATTCATGGTGCATGACTCATGATCGCGGAATTTCTGCCGCCTTGAATCTTGTACCTTGATCCTTGTGCCTCAATTCTCAGCGCAACGCGCTGAGAATTGCCAAGGCGTGCTTCATGGAGAAGTCGCGCGTGCTCTGGCTGAAGGCCTGCTTGTTGCCGGGAAACATGTAGCCGTGCAGTATCCCCGGGATGACATGCACCTGGACGTTCTTCATGCGCGCCGGGACTTTGCGATAGGCCTCCAGCACCGGGGCGGGCGCCTGGTGGTCCTTGTCGCCCCAGATGATGCAGACGGGCCGGGTGACGCCGTCGAGCTCCTTGATGAAATCCAGCAGCTGCGTGCCGTGGCAGGAAATGCCGGCATCGTAGCCGAGCCGCTTGGGCCCGAGGATGGCGTAGGGGCCGCCATAGCAGAACCCCATCGACGCGGCGCGCCCGTTGAATTGCGGCAGCTTGCGCACTTCGGCCAGGGTGTCCGCCATGTCGGCTTCGCCCGCCTTGATTTTCTCGAGGCGCGGCTGCGAGCGCACCTTCGTGCGATCGTCATCGCGCGCGAGAGGGCCGGGGATCGTGCGCCAGAACAGGTCGGGCGCCGCGGCGATGTAGCCGTGCGCGGCGAACTCGTCGGCTATCCCGCGCACGTCCTGATCGACGCCGTGCACGGCGGAGGCGAGCACGACGGCCGGGGCCTTGCCGCCGCCGGCGGGCACCGCCAGGTAGCAATCGAATTCACCGCCGCCGCTCGCGCGGACGTTGATGGTTTTTCCGGACATTCTGCTCTCCTTCTAAGTGATGAGTACTGGTGATGGACCAAGCCAAAGGATGATGGGTACTGGTGATGTGAGAGAGGGTGATGAGTACTGGTGATGTACTACGTTTCTAGTGGGTTTTCATCACCATCATTCATCACTTTCTCAATCAACGCCATGAGCGACGAGTAGCGCCTTCGCCTCGGCGCTGGCGAGAAACGTGAAGAAGGCGCGGGCGCCTTCCCGGTTCGGCGGGTCGGCCATCAGCGCGGCGAGGTAGGCGGTGTAGTTCTGGATGTCGGGCGGGAGCGGGGCGACGAGCCGCAGGCCCCGGCCGTGCCAGCGCTGGATTTCGGGGATGCCGCCGAAGCCGATGTCCCGGTCCTTGCTGTTCAGCAGGTGGGTGAACGTCTCCTGCGCGTCGTGATAGGACCTGATTTTTCCCTTGATCTTCGCGGCGACACCGAGGCGCTCCAGCAGCTGCGCCACGTAAGTCCCGCTGGAGGCCTGGGTGTGGAACACCGACTCGGCTTCCAGCAGGGCGCGCTTCAGCGCCTCGGTGCTCGAGACGTCGGGCAGCGGCGCGCCGGCGCGCACGCAGACGCCCACGCCGGCGCGGCCGAGCTGGAAGCGCCCGTCCGGATTCGCTTTGCCCATCCCGACCAGCTCGTCCATCACCTTGGGCGGGGCGATGATGATGTCGGCGGCTTCCCCGCCGGCGATGCGCTTCACCAGCGTGGGCGCCGTCTCGAACGTCAGCTTCACTTCGCCGCCGCCCTGACGGAGAAAAGTCTCGACGATTGCCTCCAGCGACGAGTGCACGGCGCTGGGACTGAGGACGCGGACAGTACTGCTACTTGGCATCGCCCAGTTCCCGGAGCAGCGACGCTAGCGTCTTGTTCTCTTCCTGCAGGAATTTCGCGGTGTCGGCGGCGTTCAGGTAAAAACCGTCCCACTGGTGCTTGGCGAGGGCGTCCTGCCACTCCGCCGACTTGACCAGCTCGGAGAAGAACCGGTCCCAGTAGGCGGCCTGCGGCGCCGGCAATCCCTTGGGCCCGGCGACGCCGCGCCAGTTTCCCATGACGGCGTTGATGCCGAGCTCCTTCCAGGTCGGGATTGCCGCGCGCTCCCCGGCGTAGCGTTGCGGCGCGGTAATAGCGAGCATGCGCAGCTGGCCGCCCTGCACGAATTTCCAGGACGACGTGGGAGTCGCCATGAGCACGTCGACGTGCCCGCCCAGCACGGCGGGGACCGCTTCGGCGCCGCCCTTGAAGGAGACGAATTTCACTTTCTTGAGATCGACTCCCGCCGCGCTCAGGATCATGCCCGCCGCCAGGTGCTGTCCGCCGGCGCGGCCGGTGATAGCGAAGCTCAAGGCATCGGGCGCGGCCTTCAACCGCTCGATCAACTCGCGGCCGGTCTTGATCGGCGAATCGGCCTTCACCGACACCGCGATGTACTCCTGGCTCAGCATGGCGAGCGGCGTGACGTCGGCGTAGGTGAGCGGGGAAGTGCCCGTGATGGGGTTGGTCAGCAGGTTGGGCAGCACCATGGCGAGGTAGTGGCCATCCCCGGCACGCTGGCTGACGTAGGTCATGGCGATCGCCTGCGCGCCGCCGGTGCGGTTCTGCACGGTCACCGGCACGCCGATGTTCCTCGCTTCCGCGTAGCGCTGCACGATGCGCGCGGTGGTGTCGAGCGGCCCGCCCGCCGCCGAGCCGACGACGAGCTCGATGCTTTTTTCCGGCTTCCAGTCCGCCGCGTGGCCGCCCGATCCGGCAACCGCCAGGACGAGCGCGGCGGCCTGGAGCAGCTTCCGCCAGAGCGACTTTGCCGTTATCCGCATGTGGGTCTTTCGGGGTGGCTGATCAACTATCGTAATCGATAATTTGAGTGATGGGTGATGGGGCGCAGCTTAAGGCAAAAGGCAAAATGCAAGGGAGCCTAACCCTCGTGACTGATCCGGTGAGATTGGTCAGGCGGGCTCGGCTACCCATCACCCATCACCGGTCTTGAGGCTACCAGTGCACATCACGATTTCTTTCTGCTAGACTGGGGCCTCGTCAATTTTAAAAGGAGGTGATCCCGTGAGAGACCTTAAAGGCAGTACCGACTTGCACGGCTCGAACATTGGATCAACCCGCAACCTGAGGATGTTCGACCGGCGCTAAGCCGGCGTGCCTTGGTAATACGGACGCCCCGCGGACCTCGTGTCCCCGGGGCGTTTTCCTTTTTACAGGCCCTAGTCACTGGTCACCAGTCACTGGTTTATTGCTAGTATCCAATCCCATGGACATGCAGAAACCGGCCATGGACTTCTCCGGCGTCAGTTATGACGAAGCGCTGCGCCGGGCGCGCGAGCTGATCCCGTTCCTGCGCGAGCAGGCGCCGAAGTGCGAGGAGGCGCGCAGGCTCACGCCCGAAGTCATGGACCGGCTGACCCGCGCCGGGTTGTTCCGTTATTTGCAGCCGAAGGTACGTGGCGGCATGGAGCTGCAGTTCATCTCCTACTTCGACATCCCGGAAATGCTCTCGCGCGGCGACATCTCGGTGGGCTGGACGGTCGACAATCTCGCCTCCCACCACCGCAACGTGGCGTGGTTCGACCCGAAGGCGCAGGAGGAAGTCTGGGGAGCCGATCCCGACGCGGGCATTGCCTCCGGCATCGCCTACCCGCAGGGCCGCGGGGTGCCCGCGGACGGCGGCATCGTGCTCTCCGGCGAATGGAACTTCTCCTCCGGCACCGACCATTCCGACTGGAGCCTCCTCGCCTGCATCGTGCGCGATGGCGACAAGGTTCTCGATTACCTGTTCTGCCTGCTCGCCCGCTCCCAGTACGAGATCGTGGACGACTGGCACACGCTCGGCATGCGCGCGACCAGCAGCAAGACGGTGCGCTGCAAGGACGTGTTCGTGCCGGCCTACCGGACCGTGTCCATGTACGTCGCGCGGGAAGGGCACTCCTGGCCGGGCCTGGCGGTGCACCGCAACCCGCACTACCGGATCCCGATCTCGGCGCTCGGCGGCCACGGCATCGGCGCCTGCCTGGTGGGGAATGCACGTGCGGCACTGGAACTGTCCATCGAGCTGGTCAAGTCGCGCAGCACCAATTACACCGGCGCCAGGATGCGCGATTTCCAGACCGTGCAGCTGCGCATCGGCGCGGCGGGGGCGAAGATCGACGCGGCGCACCTGCTCATGCGCAACGATTGCCTGGAGGCCCAGCGCGTGGTCGAGGCTGGACTCAACTTGGACGTGGAAACACGGCTGCGCTACAAGCGCAACGCCGCGCAGGCGGTGAAGCTGTGCGTGGAATCCGTGGACTCGCTGCACGAGATGGCCGGCGGCACCGGCATCTACGATCACCACCCGCTGCAGCGCATCTTCCGGGACCAGCGCGCCGCCGCCGGGCACATCAGCTTCAGCACCGATGCGCAGCTGCCGCCGTGGGGGCTGGTTGCGCTGGGCGGGGAATACAAGAGCCCCACCCTATGAAGGCGAAAGGCGGAAGGCGAAAGGCGGAAGGGAAGAGGCAGAAGGCAAAAAGACGGGGGCCCGCGGAAAGCGGAAGGCGGAACGTCAAAACCGGGAACGTGGCCCCCGGCCAGTCGCTGGTGGAGGCGAGGTTCGAAGCGCAGAAGATCGCCTTCGGGCCCATGCTGTTTCAGGCGGCGAGGCTGCTGCGCGACCTCGGCATTCTGAAGGCGCTGCGGGCGGCGCGCTCGGGCCTGACGCTCGACGAGATCACCGGGA